>NZ_JBHXME010000003.1:182622-240729 GCF_042721125.1 Streptomyces sp. NPDC058469 | reverse complement strand
CCCTCCCGGCGCTCAACTTGCCACGGGCGGATGTGATTTCCTAACGGGCGGCTTTGAGTTCCTTTTGAGGGCGGACATGCGACTGGGGCGGGGCGCCCGGTGTCCGGGCGTGCCGCCCCTGTCGTGCGGGAGCCGCGGTCAGCCCTGCTGCGGGGCCCCGCTCATCTGGCCACCGCCGGGCCCGCCACCGCATCCGCCGCCGGGGCCGCCGCCCTGGCCGCCCCCTCCTCCGCCGGGTGCGCCGGTCGGCATGCCGGAGGCGTTGCCGGTCGGCCGGCCCGTCGGCTTGCCCGAGGCCGCGGCACCCGTGGGCGCACCGGACGGGGCGCCGCTGGGGCGTGCCGTGGAATTGCCGGTCGGCATCCCGGAGGCGGAACAGGACTGTGTGGAGCCGGAGTTGCCGGAACCGGAGCCGGAACCGGAGGACGACGACGAGTCGCCCGAGCCGCAGGCCGCCAGGGCCAGGGGCGAGAGCACGAGCAGGGCCACGGCGGGGACGAGCCGTACACGCTTCATGAGAAACAACTCCAAAAACGATGAGGGAGTGTTGAGACGGGCACTCAATCAACGCCGTTTAGGGGAGACTTGGGGGCGCCCTGTACCACGCCTGTGCGTCAGGTAAAGGGCAGCCCAAGAGGCGCCGCTGACCTGCGAGTTCACAGAGACGGCTCACTTACCCGCTGGTACAGCTCCGTGACAGAGGCGGCCGCCGCGGCCACCTCCGCGCGTACCTCCGGCGGCGATACGACCTCCAACGCGTCGGCGAACTGGAGCAGTTGACGGGCCTCGCGGACGACGCCGTACGACAGCCGGACCGTCACCCAGGCGTCCTCGCCGTCGGCCTCGCCGTCGAGCGTGGGGAGTTCGGCGAGCGAGGAGGCGTTGAGGCGCAGGAACATGTCGAGGCGGGAGCGGCGGACGCGGACGGTGACGGCGAGTCCGCCGGGGCGTTCCTCGACCTGGCGGCGCAACTCCTCCCAGGCGTCGGCGAGTTCGACACCCGGACGGCGCTTCACCGGGTCGGGCAGGAGGGTGGCCGAGTGCACGCGGTCGGCGCGGAAGAGGCGGGGGCGCGCACGGCGGTCGGCGACCAGGTACCAGACGCCCGCCTTGGAGACGAGGCCGTACGGGTCGACGGTGTAGGTGCTCGGTTCCTTGGCGCCGCTGTGCCGGTAGCGCAGGCGCAGCCGCCGGTCGGTGAAGACCGCGTCCTGCAACACGTCCAGGTCCACGGCGGGTTGGGGCCCGCCCTTCCAGCGCGTGGCGTCGACGAGGATGCGCCGGGAGGTCACCTCGGCGGCCGGGCGGTACGGCGCCGGCAGCGCGGCCATCACCTTGCGCAGCGCGGAACCGAGCGCGGCGTCGAGGCCGAGTGCGGCGTGGGCGCCCTGCGCGGCCAGGATGAACAGGGCGCGTGACTCGTCGGCGGTCAGTCCCGTGACGTCCGTACGGAACCCGGCGAGCAGCTCGATCCCGCCGTGCCGCCCGCGCTCGGCGTACACCGGCACCCCGGAGGCGGACAACGCCTCGACGTCCCGGTAGATGGTCCGCACCGACACCTCCAGCCGGTCGGCGAGTTCGTGCGCGGGGACACGGCCCCGGGTCTGCAGGAGCAGCAGGATCGAGAGCAGTCGGTCGGCCTTCACACCCCCAGAATCCACCGCCCGAAAGCCCCGCGCAAATGTTGACGGAAACTGTCAGGTTATGCGTCCACCATCGGGGCCGTGAACACAAACGCCACGGACCCCCGCCCCCTGTACACCCGAGCCACCGAGCAGGCCGCCGCCCTGATCAGGACGGTACGACCGGAGCAGCTGTCCTCCCCCACCCCGTGCACGGAGTTCGACGTACGCACCCTGCTGAGCCACCTCGTCGGGGGTACCCACCGCATCGCGACGGTGGGCGAGGGCGGCGACGGCATGGCCGTACACCCCTTCGTGGACGGCGTCGACGACAAGGGCTGGCCGACGGCGTACGACGAGGCCCGCACCCGGGTCAGGAACGCCTGGGCGGACGACGCCCGCCTGGACGCCCTGGTCCAGGTCCCGTGGGGCGAGGCACCGGGCCGTATCGCCCTCTCCGGCTACCTGATGGAGGGCGTCACCCACACCTGGGACCTCTCGGAGGCGCTGGGCCACCCCATCCAACTCGACCCGGAACTCGCCGAGTTCGCGCTGTCGATCGCCCGCCGGGTCCTCCCTGACGAGCAGCGAGACTCCGACACCCCCTTCGACACGGCCCAGCCGGTAGCCGAAGAGGCCGACGCCTACAGGCAGTTGGCGGCCTGGCTGGGGCGGAAGCCGGTCAGCTGAGTCGGGCGCGAGTCCGTCAGGACAGCCGGGCGCGGGCCAACTGCCGGGACTGGGCCACCAGTCGGTCGCCGCTGTCCCAGATCTCCGCGTCCTCCTCCAGGAAGCCGCCGGCCAGGTTGCGGGTGGTGATGGAGACGCGGAGAGGGCCCGGGGCCGGGCTGGCGCGGCCGAGCACCGTGAGATCGACCGTGGGGCCCCAGCCCATGATCCCCATCTCGAACGCGGTCGGGGGGAGGGCGTCCACCGCGAGGAGCAGGGAGAGGGGGTCGGCGTCGCGGCCGTCGGCGAGGCCGAACCAGGAGCGCATCTCGCCCTTGCCGGAGGGGGCGCCCAGGGCCCAGCCGAGGGTGGAGGGGTCGAGCTTGAGCATCAGGCGGTCGGCGATCGCCGAACTGCCGGAGACGGGGGTGGGCCCGTCCTCAGGGCCGAAGCACTGGTCCATGGGCGGGAACACCGGCGGGCGCGCCGTCGTACGGACGTCGTCCGGGAGCGTGTCCAGGTCGCCGTAGGAGGCGAGGACGCGGATGCGTTCCACCTCGTGGCCCTCGTCGTCGTACTGGAAGAGGGAGGCCTGGCCGGTGGAGAGGGTGCGGCCGGTGCGGACGGTATCCGTGCGGATGACCGCGGGGCCCGGCTGGGACGCGGTCAGGTAGTGCGCGGAGATCGTGAACGGGTCGCTGTGAGGGAGCGCGTCCGCGAGGGCTCGGCCGAGGACGGCGAGGAGGTACCCGCCGTTGACGGCGCTGATGATCGTCCAGCCGGCCGAGAGGTCGATGTCGTAGACGCCCGGCGCGCGACGGGTGACCGCCGTGTCGCGGTCGAACTCGCTGTCGCCGATCGTGGCCCGGGGAGCCCGGGTGGCCGCCGGTGCGGATGCTGCTTCTCGCATGGATGAACCGTACAACAGTTGATTACTAAGCGGTAGCTTTGTTGTTGCGGGCATATGAAACCACCGGCAAACCATCGGCCACTCGGGTGAGGAACCGGCAATTTCTTGGTAAGTGTCCGAACTCGTCCGTGACGCGTGGCCCGTGATCCCCCTCTTTGGGGACATGAGCCTCACCGGGACTCCGTTCCTCTACACCGCCGTCGTGCTGACGATCGTCGCCCTGATACTGCCGCTCGTGCTGTGGTCGCGGATGCGCGGCCCCAAGGTCGTACGCGTGGCGGCACGGGCCCTGATGCTGCTGTTCGCCCAGGCTACGGCCGTCACCCTGGTCTTCGTCATGGTCAACAACGAGAACAACCTCTACGACAACTGGGCCGACCTCCTCGGCACCGGCAACCACGTCCAGCAGGCCGCCAACCTCGGCAAGAACGGCACCGGCAACATCTCGCTGAAACGGTTGCCCAAGGTCAAGCAGGCATTCTCGCCCGCCGAGGGCCCCGGCATGCGCGCGGCAGGCGGGGTGGAGGTCACCCAACTCAAGGGCCGGGTGTCGGGCGTCAACGCCGAGGTGTACGTGTGGCTGCCGCCGCAGTACAGGGAACCCGCCTATCGCCACCACAAGTTCCCGGTCGTCGAGCTGCTGCCGGGCTATCCCGGTTCGGCGAAGGCCTGGTTCGGGTCGCTGCACGCGAACGAGCAGCTGCTGCCGCTGATGAAGAGCGGGCGGGTCGCGCCGTTCATCCTGGTCGCGCCGCGCACCAACCTGCTGGCCGGCGTCGACACGGGCTGCGCCAACATCACCGGCACGGTCAACGCCGACACCTGGCTGAGCGTCGACGTACCGAAGATGGTCATGGACAACTTCCGCGCCGAGCCCGCCCCTTCGGGCTGGGCGGTGGCCGGCTACTCGGCCGGGGCGCACTGCGCGGTCAAGCTCGCCGTCGCCCACCCGGACCGCTACCGGGCGGCCGTGGGCATGTCCGGCTACAACGACCCGATCGGCGAACGCAATTCACTCGCCGCGGCGAGCCCGGCCCTGCGCGCCGAGAACAACCCGTACCTGCTGCTCAAGGCGAAGAAGACCCCGCCGCCGATTGCGCTGTACATCTCCGGCGAGTCCGGCGACGGCTACGAGGCGGGCACCGCCCTGGCCTCCGTCGCCGAGGCGCCGACGACCGTGCACGTGGTGTTCCTGCCGCACAGCGCGGGCGGTCACACGATGGCGCTGTGGCGGCCGCAGGTGAAGTCGGTGTTCCGCTGGCTGACGCTGGAAATGGGCAAGAACCGTCCGCACGCGAGGACCGGGACCACTACTCCTCACGGACGGTCGACCGCCGGTTCCACGCACGCGGAGCTCGCCAGTGGAACCTCATCGCGAGCAGGCGCAACACGAAAGCGGTGACGACCGCGAGCCCGCTGGTGAACGGGCCCAGCGCGTCGTAGCGGATGCACAGGGCGACCATGGTGGCGCCGACGATCGCGGGGACCGCGTACAGGTCGCGGTCCCAACGCAGCAGGGACGGAGTCTCGTTGGCCAGCACGTCCCGCAGCACACCGCCGCCGACGGCGGACCCGAGGCCAAGGGCCACCGAGGAGGTCAGGCCGAGCCCGTAGTCGTACGCCTTCACCGTGCCGGTGACACAGAACAGGCCGAGGCCGGCCGCGTCGAAGACGTTCACTCCGAACTGGATCCGCTCCACGTGCGGGTGGAGGAAGAAGACGAGCAGGGCGGCGAGGAACGGAGTGAGGAAGTACCCCAGGTCCGTGAAGGCGGCCGGGGGCACCGCCCCGATGACGAGGTCCCGGAAGACCCCTCCGCCCAGCGCGGTGACCTCGGCGAGCACGGCGATGCCGAACACGTCGAAGTTCTTGCGGACGGCCAGCAGCGCGCCGGAGATGGCGAACACGAAGATGCCGACGAGGTCGAGCGTGTGCTGGACGGAGGGGCTGAACAGTTGCTGAAGCACCCCACATTGTTACTCGTGGAGATCTGTCGGCTGTTCTCTCGGGGATCTACAGGGTGGGCTTGCCGGGCGTGGAGAGCCAGGTCTGGAACAGGTCGTCGAGCTGTTGCCCGCTGATCTTCTCGGCGAGCTTGATGAACCCGGCGGTGTCGCCGTTGCCGTAGCGGTGGAGTTTCGTCCAGGCGGGCAGCAGCTTGAAGAACGCGGTGTCGCCGATGCGCTCGCGGAGCATCTGGAGGGTCATCGCGCCACGCTGGTAGACGGCCGAGGCGAACATGGTGTCCCGCTGCGGGTCGCCGACGACGGTCTGCCAGAAGGCGTTGTCGGCGGGGCGTGAGTTGTAGCCGGCCAGGAACGAGTCGTGCGCGGTGCGGGTGCCCTGGTGTTCGGCCCACAGCCACTGGGCGTAGGTCGCGAAGCCCTCGTTGAGCCAGATGTTCTTCCACTGCGACACGCTCACCGAGTCGCCGAACCACTGGTGGGCCAGCTCGTGCACGATCGTCGTCTCGCTGCGCACGGCCGAGTAGGCGGGCTTGCTCTGCACCTCCAGCGAGAACCCGGCCTCCGGCATGTCGTCGACGATCGCGCCGGTCTCCTCGAAGGGGTACGGCCCGAAGACCTGCGACCAGTAGTCGGTGGCGGCGGCCGTCACGGCGTACACGTCGACGCTGTTGCTGTTGGCGAGGACGGGGTCGATGGCGACGTAGATCGGCGTCCCGCCGGGGGTCGTCCCCGTCTTGACGTCGAACTTCCCGATGGTGGCGGTGGCGAGGTAGGTCGCCATGGGCTTGCTCTCCCGCCAGTGGGTGTAGGTCGAGGCGCCCTTGTCGTACGTGGATATGAGCCGGCCGTTGGAGACGCCGGTGAGGCCCTTGGGGGCCTTGATACGGATGTCGTAGGTGGCCTTGTCGGAGGGGTGGTCGCTGGACGGGAACCAGGTGGAGGCGGCGTTGGGTTCACAGGCGACGAAGACTCCGTCGGCGGTCTTCATCCAGCCGTAGTCGGAGCCGAACACGATGGGACCGTTGAGGGGTTCGGGTACGCCGCCGTAGGTGACGGTGACCGTGAAGTCCCTGCCCTTGCGGAGGGAGTCCCGCGGGGTGATGCGCAGTTCGTCACCGGTGCGGGTGAACTGGGCCCGTCTTCCGTTCACTTGGACCTTGGTGACCTCCAGCTTCTGCAGGTCCAGGTCGAAGGAGGAGAGGTTCTGGGTGGCGCGGGCGGTGAGCGTCGTACGCCCGTCGAGCCGGTCGGTGTCGGGGTTGTAGGCGACGTCGAGGGCGTAGTGCCGGGCGTCGAAGCCGCCGTTGCCCAGTTGCGGGAAGTAGGAGTCACCGATGCCGTCGGCGCCGGGGGTGGGGGCGGAGGAGGCGGCGATGACAAGAAAAGAGGCCGCCGCTGTCGCGAGGGCCCCCAGACGTGCCGAACGGGAGAGTGCCATGAGTCGTCCCTACGGGTGCGTTTCCGATCAGACGGACACGCTCGACTCTGCACTCTCCCGTTTCGACATGGACATGACTTTACCAACTTGTCATGTGCTACTTAGCAGTTGACTCCTGATCGCCGGATTCCGCTTCGGGGGAAGCAGGGGCCGGGGTTTCGGGGGTCTCCTCGGAAGTGGCCGGGGCTTCGGCGGCGGGCGCCTCCGCAGCGGCTTCCTCGGCGTCCGACGCCTCGGTCACAGTCGCGGTCTCGGCCGCCTCGGCCTTGGCTTCCGCCTCGATCTCCGCCGACTTCTCCAGGACCGCGGCGCCCACCAGTTCCACCGCTTCCTTCGCGGCGCTCAGCAGGACGGTGTCCTGCGGGGCCTGGTCCGCGAAGTTCTCCGGGTGGTGGCAGGCGACCTGCTGACCGGGCCGGAGCTCGATCAGCTGGGGTTCCGACGTCCTGCAGATCTCCGTGGCCTTCCAGCAGCGCGTGTGGAAACGGCAGCCGCTGGGCGGGGAGATCGGCGAGGGGACGTCGCCCTTGAGCAGGATGCGCTCGCTCTTGGCACCCCGGCGCTTGGGATCCGGCACCGGCACGGCCGACATCAGGGCCTTGGTGTACGGGTGCATCGGCGACTCGTACAGCTTGGTGCTGTCGGCGAGTTCGACGATCTTGCCGAGGTACATCACCGCGACGCGGTCCGAGACGTGCCGGACCACGGAGAGGTCGTGCGCGATGATCACGTACGTCAGGCCGAGCTCCGTCTGGAGGTCGTCCATGAGGTTGACGACCTGCGCCTGGATCGACACGTCGAGCGCCGAGACCGGCTCGTCCGCCACCACGAGCTTGGGCTTCAGAGCGAGCGCGCGGGCGATGCCGATGCGCTGGCGCTGGCCGCCGGAGAACTCGTGCGGGTAGCGGTTGAAGTGCTCGGGGCTCAGGCCCACCAGCTCCAGAAGGCGCTGGACCTCCTTCCTCACCCCGCCCTCGGGCTCCACGCCCTGCAGCCGGAACGGCGCCGAGACGATCGAGCCGATGGTGTGCCGGGGGTTCAGGGAGCCGTACGGGTCCTGGAAGATCATCTGGATGTCGCGCCGCAGCGGACGCATCCCGGCCGCGTTCAGCCGCGTGATGTCCTGGCCCTCGAAGTGGATCGAGCCGCCCGTCGGGTCCTGGAGGCGGGTGATGACCCGGCCCATGGTCGACTTGCCGCAGCCCGACTCGCCGACGACGCCCAGGGTCTCGCCCTTGCGCACCTCGAAGTCGATGCCGTCGACGGCCTTCACCGCGGCGACCTGACGCTGCAGGATCCCCTTCTTGATGGGGAAGTGCTTCTTCAGGCCCTCGACCTTGAGCAGGACCTCACGGTCCTCCGAGGAGGCCGCCTGCTCCGGTACGGCCGCGGTGGCGGTCTGTTTCTTCGTATCGCTCACAGCTTCGGCGCAATCTCTTCGGTCCAGATCCGCGTACGGTCCTCAGCCGGAAGGTGACAGGCGGACCAGTGCCCGCCGGCGACCAGCTCCAGCTCGGGGCGCACGGTTCGCGTGACGTCGCCCTTGGGGATGTCCGCGTACGGGCAGCGCGGGTGGAAGGCGCAGCCCGAGGGGACGTTGATGAGGCTCGGCGGCTGGCCCTTGACCGGGATCAGCCGCTCCGAGGTCTCCCGGTCGATGCGCGGCATCGAACCCAACAGGCCCCAGGTGTACGGGTGTTGCGGCTTCTCGAAGATCTCGTCGACGGGACCGCGCTCCACGCACCGGCCGCCGTACATGACCAGGACGTCGTCGGCGATCTCGGCGACGACACCGAGGTCGTGCGTGATCAGGACGACCGCGGAGCCGAACTCCTTCTGCAGGTCCCGGATCAGGTCGAGGATCTGCGCCTGGACGGTCACGTCCAGGGCGGTCGTCGGCTCGTCCGCGATGAGCAGTTCGGGGTTGTTGACCAGGGCCATCGCGATCATGGCGCGCTGACGCATACCGCCGGAGAACTCGTGCGGGTAGCCGTCGACGCGCTTGGCGGGCTCGGGGATGCCGACCCGGTCGAGCATCTCGATCGCGCGCTTGCGGGCGACCTTCTTGCTGACGTCGTGGTGGACGCGGTACGCCTCGACGATCTGGTCGCCGATCTTGTAGTACGGGTGCATCGCGGACAGCGGGTCCTGGAAGATCATGGACATCTGCCGGCCGCGGAGCTTGCGCACCTCGTCCGGCCGGGCGCCCACGAGTTCCTGGCCGTCGAGCCAGATCTCGCCGGTCATCCGCACGTTCTTGCCGCGCGGGCCGAGCCGGTGCAGGCCCATGATCGCGAGCGAGGTGACGGACTTGCCGGAGCCCGACTCGCCCACGATGGAGAGGGTCTTGCCCTTCTCCAGCGAGAAGCTGAGCCCGTCGACGGACTTGACCACGCCGTCGTCGGTCGGGAAGTGCACCTTGAGGTCGCGGACTTCCAGGAACGCGTTCGGGGCGGCCTTGGCGGTGTCGACGGGCTCGCCGACCGCGGCGCCGGTCTTGGAAAGGTCGGTCACGAGAGCCTCACCCGCGGGTCGGCGGCGGCGTACAACAGGTCCACCAGAAGATTTGCGATCACTACGAAGAACGCTGCGAGCAGGGTCACGCCGAGGATCGGGGGCAGGTCGTTGCTCTCGATCGACTGCACCGCGTACTGGCCGATGCCGTGCAGGGAGAACACCGACTCGGTGATCAGAGCGCCGCCGAGCAGCAGACCGAGGTCCATGCCGAAGACGGTGATGATCGGCGTCAGGGCGGCCCGCAGACCGTGCTTGACGACGACGTTGCGTTCCCGCAGGCCCTTGGCGCGGGCCGTGCGGATGAAGTCCTCGTTCATCGTCTCCAGCATGCCCGAGCGGGTGAGCCGCGCGTAGATGGCGGAGTAGAGGAGCGCGAGCGAGCACCACGCCGGGAACAGCGTGTTGGCCCACTGCACGGGGTTCTCGGTGAACGGGACGTAGGTGCGGCCGAAGATCGGCCACTGGTACGTGAAGAGCAGGATGGCCAGGTTGCCCGTGAAGAACATGGGCAGCGAGACACCCGCGAGCGCCACGCCCATGAAGGCGCGGTCGAAGAACGACCGCGGCTTGAGCGCGGAGATCACACCGACCGTGACACCGGACACCAGCCAGAGCACGGCGGCGCCGGAGGCCAGCGAGATGGTGACCGGAAGGCGGGAGGTGAGCTGCGGCCAGACCTCGACGTGGTCCTTGAAGGAGTAGCCGAAGCAGGGCGCGTCGCAGTGCACCGTGGTGGGGCCGATGTTGTAGGTGGCGCCCGCCACGATCCCCTTGATGAAGTGCCAGTACTGCAGGTAAAGGGGCTGGTCCAGACCGAGGTTGTGCTTGACCGCGGCGATGTCCGCCGCCGACGGGCTCTTCCCGATGTACTGCTGGGCCAGCTGGTCCGCGGTCTGGCCGGCGAGCCGTGGCAGCAGGAAGAAGATGCCGAAGGTGACCGCGGAGACGACCAGCAGCAGGATCACCGCTGCGACCGTCCGACGGAGAATGTACGAGATCACGGGGATCGGCGCTGGTGCCCGCGGGCCGCTAAGCCCGCGGGCACCAATGCCTTCACCTGCCTTCCGGGGCTACGACTACTTCGTGGTGCCGATGTTGAGGTAGTCGTACTGGCCGCTGAAGGCCGCCGTAGACACCAGGTTGCTGTAGTTCGCCGGACGGGCGAGCAGGACCTTGAAGTAGGTCAGCGGGACGAGGGCCGCGTCGCTCATGGTCTGCTTGTCGACCTGCGCGTACATGCTGTTGCGGGTGGTCACGTCCTCGGTGCCGATGGCCTTGGAGAGGAGCTCGTTGACCGTCTTGTTGTCGTACTGCGACAGGTTGGTGTTACCCGAGGCACCGATCGCCGCACCGTTCAGGATCTGCTGCTCGAAGCCGTAGCCGGAGGGCCAGTCGGCACCCCACTGCATCATGATCAGGCCGATGTTCTGCTGCTCGGTGAACTTCGGGACACCCGCGTAGTCGGTGAAGTACTTGCCCGACGGGTACTGCTTCAGGCTGGCGTTGATGCCGACGGCCTTCAGCGAGTTGATGATCGCGGTGGCCGCGGAGATCTCCTGCGGGCGGTCGCTGCGGGCCGAGAGGTTCGTCGAGATCGACGTCTTGCCGCAGGCCTTCAGCTGCGCCTTGGCCTTGGTGACGTCACCCTTGTTGCCGGTGGTGGCGTACTGGTCGGCCTTCTCGTAGCCGGTGATGTCCGGCGGAAGGACGGTGCTGGCGATCTCACCGCGGATCGGGCCGCCCTCGGCGGTCTGCACCGAGACCTTGTCGATGGCGTACTCGACGGCCTTGCGGCAGGCCACGTTGTCGAACGGCTTCACCTTGGTGTTGATCGCCATGTAGACGAGGCGGCCACCGAAGGTGTTGTCCGTGCCCGCCTTCTTGTCGGCGGAGGTCAGCAGCTGCGCCTGGGTCGCGGCCTGGACACCCGTACCGCCGAGGTCGACAGCGTCGCCCGCGAGGACGTCCTTGTCGATCGTGTCGGCGTTGACCTTCAGGTTCACGACGATCTTGTCCGGGTACTGCTTGCGCAGCGGGTCCGTCGCCGCGTTCCAGTTCTTGTTGCGCACGAGGACGGCCTGCTTGCCGTCCTGGTAGCTCTGGAACTGGTACGAGCCGGAGGACACGATGTTCTTGACGTAGTCGACGCCCTTGTCCTTCGCCTGCGGCACCGGAGCCGTCTGCGGCGCCGCGACCAGGTAGTCGAACTCCTGGAAGGCCGTGTTCAGGTGGAAGACGATCGTGGTGTCGTCCGGCGTCGCGATGGACTTGAGGCCCTCGGCGCTCTTGTCCTTGTACGGGCCCTTGTATGCCTTGCCGCCGACCAGGAACTGCTGGAAGTAGTTCGGGCCGAGGGAGAGCACGTCACGCGCGAAGTTGGAACGCTCCACGGCGTACTTGACGTCCTTGGACGTGATCGCCGTGCCGTCCTGGTACTTCAGGCCCGAACGCAGCTTGTACGTCCAGGTCTTGCCGCCGTCGCTGGAGACACCCTTGCTCGCGGCGAGGTCCGGGGCCAGGGTGTTGCCCTTGGAACCGGGGCCGGGCTCGAACGTCATCAGCGGACGGGCGTACAGCCGGCTGAAGTTGTACATGTACGCGTAGTACGTGTTGCCCGGGTCGAACGAGTCGGGAACGTCGGACAGTTCGTAGGTGACCGTCCCGCCCTTGTGCGTAGAGGCGTTGACGACGTCCTTGGTCGCTGCGTTGGCCCCAGCCGCCTTCGTACCGTTGTCACTCTTACTGTCATCGGCCTTGCTGCAACCTGCCATGAGCAGTGTCGCGGAGCCGATGGCCGCAACTGCGGCCAGCGCTGACCTTCGCATGATGGTCTGCTTCCTCCATTGTCGGAAACTTGGTGGACTCTCGGGTGCGGGCCCTAGCGGCTGCGGGGGTCGAGAGCGTCGCGGAGACCGTCGCCCAGCAGGTTGAACGCCAGGACGGTCACGAAGATGGCGAGGCCGGGAACGATCATGTACGCGGGGTCGACCTCGTAATAGGTGACCGCGTCCCGCAACATGCCGCCCCAGGATGCCTGCGGGGGCTGGATACCGACCCCGAGGAAGCTGAGGGACGCCTCGAAGAGGATGTTGGTCGGGATGAGCAGCGTCGAGTAGACGATGATCGGGCCGACCAGGTTGGGCAGCAGCTCCCGGAAGAGGATGTACGGCGCCTTGGCGCCCATGCCCCGGGAGGCGTCCACGAACTCGCGCTCGCGCAGGGCGAGGGTCTGGCCGCGGACGATCCGGCCCAGGTAGGGCCAGTTGAAGAAGCCGATGACGAAGATCAGCACGCTCAGGTGCAGCGGCAGGCCGTTGAGGCCGAAGGCGCCGCCCTGCAGGGTCGCCGAGATCGCGATGGCGAAGAGCAGGAGGGGGAAGGCCAGGAAGGTGTCCATCAGGCGGCTGATGATCGAGTCGACCCGGCCGCCGTAGTAACCCGCGACGACGCCGAGGATCGTGCCGATCACGTTCGACAGGATCGTGGCGCCGAAGGCGACCACCAGCGACACCCAGGAGCCTTCGAGGATGCGGGTGGCGACGTCCCGGCCGAACTGCGGGTCCACACCGAGCGGGTGGTCCCAGCTCATGCCGCCCCAGCCGCCCGTGGGCAGCGAGGTGTTGGCGTCGATCAGGTTCTGGTGGAAAGCGTCGGGATCCAGCCCGAACATCGACTGGATCGGACGCGAGAGTGCCGCGACCAGGATCAGGAGGACGACGATGACACCGCCGGCCACGGCGACTCTGTCCTTCTTGAACCGGGTCCAGGCGATCTGTCCAAGGGAACGGCCCTCGATCTGCCCCTTCTCGGCGCCGACGAGCACAGCCTCCGGCTGCGCCCCGGCTTCCGCTCCCGTGGTCTCGATCGGTGCGGTCACTGTGACCCGACCCCTCTCGCCGGTGGTTACCGGCTTACGCCTGCCGCGGATTAGCGGCTTTGTCGACTTGCAGTGGACATGGGTCCCTGGACCCTGTGTCTGAGTCGCGAGTCTTCAGCGTGGCTGCGATCACCCGCCAGGTCTGGCGGCGAAAGTATGCGCAACCGTGATGCTTAACTAGGGATTCCGTTATCCGAACAGTGGGTAACGCCCCCCGGACGCCGGGCACTTGGGACAGAACGGAGATTCGGCGTATTTCGGGGCACCACACCGCCGTCTACGCGCGAAGAAATGTGACGTAGACGTAAATCCTGCGGAGAAGCTGGGAAGAGGACTCGCGGGTTCAGTATCCACCACGGACGGGTGGGTATCCGTACCCACCCGCCTGAGCGGGCGCCGCGTGGGCCTCACGGTCGTAGAACGGGCGGGCGTTCGCCCGCAGCCACAGGGCCACCGGGTCGTACTCGTCGGACATCGCCACGGTCGACACCGGCAGCCCGTCGGGGACCGCCCCGATCGACTGCTGCATCATGCCGCGCACCGAGTCCACGGCGGGCGGGCTGGTGTCGTAGACATCCAGACCGATCGCGAGATACGGCGCTCCGAGCGCGGGCTGCACCCAGGCGCGGCGCAGGGCGCGGACCGCAGGGGTGCGGTGGGCGTTCTGCGTGAGCTGGGCGTAGAACTGCGGGATCTCGATGCCCGGCTCCGACAGGCGCAGGGGCCCCGCCGGCTGGCGTTCCAGGCCGGTGGCGATCCGGCGCAGGTCGAGCCAGGGGATACCGACGCCGCCGCCGGGGGCGTGCGGGTTGAGCCAGAGGCCGAAGTGGTCGGGGTAGAGCGTGCGGGCCACGTCGAGGCCGTCGACCACCTCGTAGGAGCGGTTCCAGCCGCTGGCGGAGAGCTCCTGGGCGGAGGTGACGCAGGGGGCGTAGCCGTAGTTCTCGACCTGCATGTTTCCGTACTGGGCGTCCGGGGAGCCGGACTGGCCGTGCCACAGGAGCATCCAGATCTGACCGGAGTGGGGGGTCGCGAGGGCGCGCAGGAGCGCCTCGTAGGCGTCGTAGCGCCCGGGCGTCACCTGGCGCAGCATGTGCTCGACCTGGCCGGTCGCGGTGCCGCTGGCGCTCACGTGTACCGCCCCTTCTGGTAGTTGGCCTGCGTTGGGAAACAGCTTAAGCGCCCGAGGGGTGGGGGCCTTGTGTGCGTTGGCGAGTGCGGGTCGTTCGTGGCTGGGCGCGCCCACGCGGCGGAGCCGCACATCGACACAGCCCCGCGCCCCTGAGGATGCTGCCCCTTGGGATGCTTGCTAGTGACCCTGTGTATAGAAGGGGCGCACTGTCTGCCTCATCCAGTCCGCCACGGGGTCCTGGGTTACGTCCAGGAGGACCAGGTTGACCTGCCACTGGACCGTTACCTGGCCCAGCGCTCGGGCCAGGGCCTCCATCGGGGCCGCTCTCAAGTCGCCGTCCCAATTGGTCAGTTCTACGCCTACGAACATCACCGGGTCGGCCGTCTCGATGGCGGCCAGGCAGCGGCGGGCCGAGCCGACGACACCCGTGGCGGCGAACTCCGTGGAGGCCGAGGCGAGGAAGTCGACCGGGTCGTCCTGCCAGTCGGGTTCGTAGAGGCGGACGCGGCCGCCGCTGGTGGGGCCGTCGAGGGCGGTGCGGCCGATGCGGCACAGCTCGGCCATGGCGAGGGGCGGGAGGGGGACGCCGACCACGCCGCCCGGGTTCACCGCCATGCCGACCTGCGGGGGCAGCCCGCGGGCGAACTCCACCGCGGGCGCGATCGTGAACGACAGATGCGAGCCGACGACCTGCCGGAACTGTTCCTCGGAGCTGAAGACCGGGACGTACGCCTGCCCCTCGATGTCCAGTGTCGGCAGGTCCAGGGGGCCGCTCTGCGGGCCGCCGCCGCTGGGGAGCGGGACCCAGACGAAGCTGCGGCCGAGCACCTCGATGATCCGGCCGCCGGCCGAGGGCATGCCGAGGGAGGCCGAGAGCACCTCCTCCAGCTCGTTGCCCGGCCATCCGCCGTGCGGATGCGGGTGGGGGTGCGCCTGACCGGGGAAGTCCGCCGGGAAGTCCATCTACCTACCGCCTGCTGGTGAAACCGCCTGCTGTAACCCTGCTGTGGCTGAAAAGGCTAGCGGCTCAGTCCGCGAAGTCGATCCGGCGCAGCACGTCCGCCGCGTCCCGGTCCAGGAGAACCGCCGAGTCGACGCCCCGGGGCAGGTCGCCGCGCTCCACCGAGCGCAGCAGTCGGGCGGCGGCCCTGCGGTGGCGCAGGAACGCGTACCGCGAGACTCCGCGGCCCCGTTCGCGCTGGCCGCCGAGCGCGGTGTCCGGGCTGACGTCGAGGAACACCAGGTGCAGCGCGCCGCCCCGGCGCCCGGCGGCGCGGGCCAGCCAGCCGCGCACCCAGGTCTGCGTACCGCAGTCGTGCACGACGGCTCCGGACGCGGACCGCAGGGCGCGGTGCAGTCCGGCGTAGTGGGCGAGACGGACCAGCGGGCGGTAGACCGCGTACGGGAGGAGGCCGGAGAGGCCCGGTCCACGGGATATACGGGTTTCCCAGCGGTCGCGGGTGTCCTGGCTGTCGACGCGGACGCCGTCGCCCGCCACCGCGCGCCGCATCAGCGTGGACTTGCCGCTGCCGGGCAGACCGGTGACCACGACCAGGTCGCGGGGGCCGAAGAGGAGCCCGTGCGGGCTGTGGCCGGCGCGCTCGCGGAGATCGCGGACTGTCGGTACCGGGCGGCCCGGGCATGCCTCTCCGGCCGGGGCCGAGGGCTGCTTGGGCAGCGCTACGGCCGAGGTCGTGGCGTACACCGTGGTCCTTGTCACCGTGATCGTCCTCCCTGCGGGGTCAGGAAAGGTTCTCCCCACTGAACGTAAAGAGAAGGTAATGCACGGTGTCTCGCGGTTCCGTTCGCTTCCGGCCACAGGCCTGTTACAAAGCCTGTGCGATGATGTGCCCGCCAACTGCATACCGGCCGCTTGAATCCGCGCGGGAGAGTCCCCGGTCGTACGTCGTCCGGGGCGCCGAAGGAGCAAGTCCCTCCCTTGAATCTCTCAGGCCCCGTTACCGCGCGGGCGAGGCACATCTGAAAAGCGGGCCGCCCTTCCCGGTGGCCCCACCCAAGGTGCAACCCATGTCCCGTGGCGGTCATGGCGAACCTCTCAGGTCCCGATGACAGATGGGGAGGAACGACCTCGCCGTCATGCCTTGGGAGACCGACCGATGAGCAGTACCACCCCCCGTCGTACCGCGCTCGACGCGCTGCACCGCTCGCTCGGTGCGACGATGACCGACTTCGCCGGCTGGGACATGCCGCTGCGCTACGGCTCCGAGCGCGACGAGCACCTCGCCGTCCGCACGAAGGCCGGCCTCTTCGACCTCTCCCACATGGGCGAGATCACCGTCACCGGGCCGCAGGCCGCCCAGCTCCTCAACTACGCCCTCGTCGGCAACATCGCCTCCGTGGGCGTCGGCCGCGCCCGCTACACCATGATCTGCCGGGCCGACGGCGGCATCCTGGACGACCTGATCGTCTATCGGCTCGCGGACACCGAGGCCGCGTCTTCTGACTACATGGTGGTGGCCAACGCCTCCAACGCCCAGGTTGTCCTGGACTCGCTGGTGGAGCGGGCCGAGGGCTTCGACGCCGTCGTCCGCGACGACCGTGAGGCGTACGCCCTGCTCGCCGTCCAGGGTCCCGAGTCCCCCGGCATCCTCAAGTCGCTCACCGACGCCGACCTCGACGGCCTGAAGTACTACGCCGGCCTGCCCGGCACGGTCGCGGGCGTCCCCGCGCTGATCGCCCGCACCGGCTACACCGGCGAGGACGGCTTCGAGCTGTTCGTCTCCCCCGGTGACGCGGAGAAGCTGTGGCAGGCGCTGACCGAGGCCGGAGCGCCGGTCGGCCTCATCCCGTGCGGTCTGTCCTGCCGGGACACGCTGCGCCTGGAGGCGGGCATGCCGCTGTACGGCCACGAGCTGTCGACCTCCCTCACCCCGTTCGACGCCGGGCTCGGCCGGGTCGTGAAGTTCGAGAAGGACGGCGACTTCGTGGGGCGTGAGGCGCTCACGGAGGCCGCTTCCCGCGCCGCTTCGCAGCCGCCGCGCGTCCTCGTCGGGCTCGTCGCCGAGGGCCGCCGGGTCCCGCGCGCCGGGTACCCCGTCGTCGCCGACGGCCAGGTGATCGGCGAGGTCACCTCCGGCGCGCCGTCCCCCACCCTGGGCAAGCCGATCGCCATGGCCTACGTCGACGCCGCGCACTCGGCGCCGGGTACGACCGGTGTCGGCGTGGACATCCGGGGCAGTCACGAGCCGTACGAGGTCGTGGCGCTGCCGTTCTACAAGCGCGAGAAGTGACAGTCGTCGTAGCGTCTCGTGCGTGACCTGGGGCAGATCGCCCCTGTTCGCCGATGTCCTTCGCAGTCCCCCATTCACCAGCACTCCCCCGCGTACAGGAGAATTCAGGCCATGAGCAACCCCCAGCAGCTGCGCTACAGCAAGGAGCACGAGTGGCTGTCGGTCGCCGAGGACGGCGTCTCGACGGTCGGCATCACCGAGTTCGCGGCCAACGCGCTCGGCGACGTCGTCTACGCCCAGCTCCCCGACGTCGGCTCCACGGTGACCGCGGGCGAGTCCTGCGGTGAGCTGGAGTCGACGAAGTCGGTGTCCGACCTGTACTCGCCCGTCGGTGGCGAGGTCACCGAGATCAACGAGGACGTCGTGAACGACCCGTCGCTGGTGAACTCGGCCCCCTTCGAGGGCGGCTGGCTGTTCAAGGTGCGCGTCGCTCAGGAGCCGGGCGACCTGCTCTCCGCCGACGAGTACACCGCCTTCACCGCCGGCTGAGGAGTCGTACACCTGATGTCTGTTCTGAACACGCCCCTGCACGAGCTAGACCCGGACATCGCCGCGGCCGTCGACGCCGAGCTGCGCCGGCAGCAGTCCACGCTGGAGATGATCGCCTCGGAGAACTTCGCTCCGGTCGCGGTCATGGAGGCGCAGGGCTCGGTCCTCACCAACAAGTACGCCGAGGGGTACCCGGGCCGTCGTTACTACGGCGGCTGCGAGCACGTCGACGTGGCCGAGCAGATCGCGATCGACCGGGTCAAGGAGCTGTTCGGCGCCGAGTACGCCAACGTGCAGCCGCACTCGGGCGCCTCCGCGAACCAGGCCGCGCTGTTCGCGCTGGCCCAGCCCGGCGACACCATCCTCGGCCTGGACCTGGCGCACGGCGGCCACCTCACCCACGGGATGCGGCTGAACTTCTCCGGCAAGCAGTTCAATGTGGTCGCCTACCACGTGGACGCGCAGACCGGTCTGGTCGACATGGCCGAGGTCGAGAAGCTCGCCAAGGAGCACCGCCCGAAGGTGATCATCGCGGGCTGGTCGGCGTACCCGCGCCAGCTGGACTTCGCGGAGTTCCGCCGGATCGCGGACGAGGTCGAGGCCTTCCTGTGGGTCGACATGGCGCACTTCGCCGGGCTGGTCGCGGCGGGGCTGCACCCGAACCCGGTGCCGTACGCGGATGTCGTCACGTCGACGACCCACAAGACGCTGGGCGGCCCGCGCGGCGGCATCATCCTGGCGAAGAAGGAGTTCGCGAAGAAGCTGAACTCCTCCGTCTTCCCCGGCTTCCAGGGCGGTCCGCTGGAGCATGTGATCGCCGCGAAGGCGGTCTCCTTCAAGGTCGCCGCGAGCGAGGACTTCAAGGAGCGGCAGCGGCGTACGGTGGAGGGTGCGCGGCTGCTGGCCGAGCGCCTGGTGCAGGACGACGTGAAGGCCGTAGGGGTCGACGTCCTGTCCGGTGGTACGGACGTGCACCTGGTCCTGGTCGACCTGCGCACCTCCGAGTTGGACGGGCAGCAGGCCGAGGACCGGCTCCACGAGGTCGGCATCACGGTCAACCGGAACGCCGTCCCGAACGACCCGAGGCCCCCGATGGTGACGTCCGGCCTGCGCATCGGCACGCCGGCGCTGGCGACCCGCGGCTTCACGGCCGAGGACTTCGCCGAGGTCGCGGACGTCATCGCCGAGACGCTGAAGGCACCCTCTCCCTTCGGGGAGGCCGACGCGGAGGGCCTGAAGGCCCGCGTGACCGCGCTGGCGGAGAAGTACCCGCTGTATCCCGGGCTCTAGGTCGGCCCACCGGGCGCTGCGGTCGGCCCATCGGGCTGTGGTCGCCCACCGGGGGTGCCGCGCACACTGGGAGGTGTGTGCGGTGCCCCACCCCTTGCACCGCCCTGCGTTGTTGCGTTCTGAGGAGTCACCGTGGCCATCTCGGTCTTCGACCTGTTCTCGATCGGCATCGGCCCGTCCAGCTCCCACACGGTCGGCCCGATGCGGGCGGCCCGCATGTTCGCGCGCCGGCTGCGCAACGAGGACCTGCTGGACTCCGTCGCCTCCGTCCGCACCGAGCTGTACGGCTCCCTCGGCGCGACAGGCCACGGGCACGGCACCCCGAAGGCGGTGCTGCTCGGCCTGGAGGGCGAGTCGCCGCGCACGGTGGACGTGGAGAAGGCGGACGAGCGGGTGGAGCGGATCAAGGAGGCCGGGCGCATCCGGGTCCTGGGCGAGCACGAGATCCCGTTCTCCTTCGACAACGACCTGAAACTGCACCGCCGGAAAACCCTGCCGTACCACGCGAACGGCATGACGCTGTGGGCCTACGACGCGGCGGGCACCGAGCTGTTGTCGAAGACGTACTACTCGGTGGGCGGCGGTTTCGTCGTCGACGAGGAGGCGGTGGGCGCCGACCGCATCAAGCTGGACGACACGGTCCTCAAGTACCCCTTCCGCACGGGCGACGAGCTGCTACGGCTCACGCAGGAGACGGGCCTGTCGATCTCCGCGCTGATGCTGGAGAACGAGCGCGCCTGGCGCACGGAGGAGGAGATCCGGGCCGGGCTGCTGGAGATCTGGCGCGTGATGCAGGCGTGCGTGTCGCGCGGCATGTCGAGGGAGGGCATCCTGCCCGGCGGCCTCCGGGTCCGGCGCAGGGCGGCCATGTCGGCACGCCAACTCCGGGCGGAGGGCGACCCGTTGGCGCACGCGATGGAGTGGATCACGCTCTACGCGATGGCCGTGAACGAGGAGAACGCGGCGGGCGGCCGCGTGGTCACCGCCCCCACGAACGGCGCCGCCGGCATCATCCCGGCCGTCCTGCACTACTACATCAACTTCGTGCCGGGCGCGGACGAGGACGGCGTCGTCCGCTTCATGCTGGCCGCCGGCGCCATCGGCATGCTCTTCAAGGAGAACGCCTCCATCTCCGGCGCCGAGGTCGGCTGCCAGGGCGAGGTCGGCTCCGCCTGCTCCATGGCGGCGGGCGCCCTGGCCGAGGTCCTGGGCGGCAGCCCCGAACAGGTCGAGAACGCGGCCGAGATCGGCATGGAACACAACCTCGGCCTCACCTGCGACCCCGTCGGCGGCCTCGTCCAGATCCCCTGCATCGAACGCAACGGCATGGCCGCGGTGAAGGCGGTGACGGCGGCGCGGATGGCCATGCGGGGGGACGGTTCGCACAAGGTGTCCCTCGACAAGGTCATCAAGACGATGAAGGAGACGGGGGCGGATATGAGCGTGAAGTACAAGGAGACGGCGCGCGGGGGCCTCGCGGTGAACATCATCGAGTGCTGACGGTACAGGCCCTGACCAGCGCGTTCCTATCTTTCAGCGCTGTCGGGGCCTTCCCTGCTTACGCGGCGGAAAGTCCCTGGAAACTCCCTGGGTTGTCCCACGGGACAGGCGCCTGACCTGGGGAATCGCAACACCCTCAATTACTGCTCCGCTTCGCACAGGCCGCCGACAACCCCGAGGATGTATCAAATCGATCCCCTAAGGCCGCCACAGGGGTATCATTCGATACATGAGTGCTGCGGAGAACTCGCGCCTGGAGCAGCGGCTGGCCGGCCTCGCCCCCACGTTCACGACGGCACAGGCACGTCAGGCCCTGCTTTCCCCCCGTGATCTGACGTCCTTGGTCGCGGCGGGAGAGATAGACGAACTGTCCCGGGGGGTCTACCGACGGGCAGACGCACCAGAGACAGCGCACGCCGATCTGCTGGCCGTGTGCGCGCGGGCTCCGCGTGCCGTGGTGTGCGGTGAGTCCGCCCTGGCCCTGCATGAACTCATCGACGACATCCCTACAGCGGTACACATCGCCGTGCCGCGCGGTACACGCCGCCCCACGATCTCCTACCCGCCCACCGTAGTGGCGCAGTACGCCCCGACGACCTTCGCCCTCGGCGTCGAACGATTCGAAGCAGCCCCTGGAGAAACCATCCCCGTGTACAGCGCCGCCCGCAGCGTCGTCGACGCAATGCGCCACCGCAGCCGCATCGGCGAGACCCTCGCCCTGTCCGCGCTCGGCCGCTATCTGCGCCAGGGCGGACGCCGTAACGTCGGCGAACTCCAGGACGTCGCGCGCGAGTTGGGTGCTCTCTCCGTCATCCGCCCTGCCGTTGAGGCGGTGCTCGCCTGATGGCCAACCCCACTCGTGACACCACCGCCGGCCGCGTCTACAACGACCTGCGCAACCTGGCTCGCCGCGCCAGCCGGTCCACGGACGAGATCATGGTCGAGTACGTCCTCGAACGCTTCCTCTACCGCCTGGCCACATCGCCCCTCGGCCGCGAACACTTCGTCCTCAAGGGTGGCCTGCTCCTCGCCCAGTTCGGCGCACGCCGGATGACCCGCGACATCGACATCCTCGGCCGCTCATTCCCAGGCGACGAAGTGGAGATCATTCGCAGGATCGCCGGCATCGCCGCCACCGAGATCGACGACGGCGTCGCATTCGATCCCGCGACGCTCAAGACCGTGCCCATCCGCGAGGAGGACGAGTACCACGGTCTGCGTCTGTCCATGGGCGCCTCCATCGCCCGAGCACGACTCAAGCTCCAACTCGATGTCAGCTTCGGCGATCCAGTCACTCCCGGCCCCCGGATCATCGACTACCCACAGCAGCTCACGACGGACAGCTTCCAGCTCCTCGGCTACCCACTCGCCACCGTCATCGCCGAGAAGCTCTCCACCGCCGTCTCACTCGGCGACCTCAACACCCGCGACCGCGACTACGCCGACCTCTACCGCCTGCTCACCCTCAACGACCTCGACGGCCAGGAACTCACCACGGCGCTGACCGCCACCGCCGCACACCGCGGCATCACCCTGAAACCCCTCGGCACCGCCATCAGCGACCTCGGCGAGCGTCGCCAGAGTTCCTACACCGCCTGGCGCCGCCGGCAAGGCCCCGCCGCAACCAGCTACCCCGAACGCTTCACGGATGTCGTCCGGCAGGTCATCGCCTTCGCGGACGCACTCCTCAACGGCGAGGCCCTCACTCTCACTTGGAGTTCGGCGATCCTCACGTGGTCATGAACCAGACCCGGCCGACCGGCGAGGCTTCAACAGGCCTCCACCACGACAACGACGCATCTGGTCAGTGTTGATGTCGGACGACCATGGAAGAAAGTGGACCACCCCAGATTCCCCGCCAACTGAGACCACAACTGACCCACCATAGGGAACGCGTACGCTCCGTGCTGAAGAGCAAGACATCCAGCCGTCCTGCAGAGGGGACTGAGATGAGGGCACACAGTAGGCCGTCGGTGCGCCACACTTCTCCGTTCCGGGCGATGCCCCGAAGCGGCAGAGAAAAGTCGACGGTCACCGGTGGCCACGAGAGTCGGCGGGTCCTGCGGTGACGGACTTCACTTTCGACGCGATAGGGACCGGATCCGTCGCCGCCCACCGCATCGGGACAGCGATCACCGGCCCGGTCACCGTTCTGACGGCCGAGTTGATGAACTCGGCGCGCGACGTCCAGGCGCCTGCCGGGCTCACCAACCTGCCGCCGCTCCCTCTGTGTTTCGGCCGCACGAGCGAGCTGGGCTGGCTGCGCGGCACGCTCGGGCAACAGGCCTCCGGGACTGCCGTCGTCCAGGGCCTCGGCGGCGTCGGCAAGAGCAGCCTCGCACTTGCGTATGCCCACAGACACCGTCGCGACTACAACGTGGTGTGGTGGATTGCCGCCGGATCACCCGTCCACATCGAGCAATCGCTGGCCGACCTCGCTCTGCGACTGATCCCAGTGTGGGCAGGCAGCGCATCTGCCGAGGAGCGCGCCGCCTGGGCGATGTTGTGGCTGCAGTGGCATCCGGGGTGGCTGCTGGTCTTCGACAACGTTGAAAATCCGGCTGATCTGCAGCCCTACGTCAGCACGCCCAACGGCCACGTCATCGCCACCAGCCGACGGTCAGCCAGCTGGCCGACCTCCGTCGCAACGCTGGCCCTCGACGTACTCAACCTGGCTGCAGCGAGTGAACTGCTCTGTAGGCAGGTGCTCGGCGCGACTCCGCCGACCCACCGTCAGATGCAGGAGACCCGGGCCCTCTCCGCTGACCTGGGGCAGCTTCCCATCGCACTGATGTAGGCCGGCGCCTACCTCGCGCAGAATCCGACGATCAGCATCGAACGTTACCGCCAAAGGCTGATCGGCAAGTTGGACAAGGCTCCCGAAGGTGTAGACCCAGAGCGCACCGTCGCCCGGATCTGGCGCCAGACGATCAGCACCCTCACGGAGCGCAACCCCTTGGCAGTCTCCGTCCTGTCCACTCTGGCGTGGCTGGCCCCCGACGACATCCCAGTGGAACTGCTGACCCCTATCGCCGACGACAGCGACGACCTTCACGAGGCCCTTGGGATTCTTGCCGTCTACTGCATGGTCTCCCTCACCCGGGACACAGTGAGCATCCACCGACTGGTCCAGAGCACGCTCCGGAATCAGTCGAACCTCGGTGACACAGCGCCAGCCGGCAGGCCCGAGGCCGAACGGCTGCTGTGTGCCGCGGTCGTCCCACTGGGAGAACCGCCCAACTCTGGCCGGTCCCCCGCCTGGGACCGGCTGCTCCCGCACCTCGTCGCACTCGCGGCCACCACTCCTGACGGACACGCTGACACCTTTCCCGCCGGACGGTACGCGAGCGCTGCGCGCTATCTCCATGGCCTCGGTCACGACGCCGGCGCCATTCCACTGCTCACGGCGGCCCTCGCCCGCTGCGAAGCACTCCCCGGCGCCGAGCACGAACTCACCATGAAGGTCCGCGCGAACCTGTCAGCGGTGTCGACGTTGGTCATCGTTGAGCGCCCTTCCACTTCCCGGGAGGGCGCTCGTGTGTGAGCACCGCATTACGAGTGCGGGACTCACCGAAGTCATCGGATGCCGCCCGAGCATCAACGACCCAATCCCACAGGCGTCTCACGCAGCATGGGATACGTTGCAATCAGCCCCCGACAAGAAGTCCCCAAAAAGTCCCTGACGTGATTCAAGGCAAGCCTGGGTATATCAAAACCGCAGGTCAATCCCATGATCATCTGCCGCCCACATGTCCGTGAAGTACAAGGAGACGGCGCGGGGCGGCCTTGCGGTGAACATCATCGAGTGCTGAGGAAACCTCCGGGTCTCCTGCCCCCTCCCCGTCTTCAGGGCCGATACACCATCCCCGGCCGGGGCTTGGCCGGGGCGAGTAGTTGGGACACCGTGACGATGGTGTAGCCGCGCTGCTGGAGTGCCTTGATGATTCCTGGGACGGCGGGCACCGTTCCCTTGTGGAGGTCGTGGAGCAGGATGATGCCGTCGCGGTGGGTCTGGTCGAGGACGCGTTGGGTGATCAGGGCCGGGTCGGTCGTCTCGTAGTCCTTGGCCGTGACGCTCCACAGCACCTGCCCCAGGCCCAACTCCCGGCAGATCTTGGATACTTGGCGGTTCGTGCGGCCCTGCGGCGGGCGCATCAGGACAGGCTTGGTGCCGGTGATCCGCTCGATGGCGTCCTGTGTGCGGGTCAGCTCCCGGCGGGCGTCGGCCGCGTCGATCTGCGTCAACACCTTGTGGTTCCAGGTGTGGTTGCCGATCTCGTGGCCCTCGTTCGCGATGCGGCGGATGATCTCCGGGTACTTGGCGATGTGGCCCTTGCCCTGGAGGAAGAACGTCGCGTGCAGATGCTTCCGCTCAAGGATGTTCAGGAGGCGGGGAGTTGTGGGGCTGGGGCCGCCGTCGAAGGTGAGGGCTACGCACTTCCCCTTGCGGCAGTCGACGGTTCCGGCGGGCACCGGTCCCGACGCCTTGTCGCGGGCGGCGCGGGGTGAGGTGTGGTCGTACGTCGTGACCGTCAGGGCCAGCGTCAGCGTTACGGCCAGGACGGTGGTCGTGGCTGCCGCGAGGGCGATGAGCAGGCGGGATCTGCGTATGTGCCTGAGCCTGTAGAAGGGCATGGGGAACCTCAACCTCGCACGAGGGAACGGGTGTTGGGTGTATGGGTGACGGGTCGGGCCGAGCGGTGGCGGATCCACCAGACGCACAGCCCCGCGAGCCCGGCCGCCGGCAGCAGACACAGGCCCGTCTCCGCCCACTGCAAGGGCCACAAGTGGGACGAGGGACGGAACTCCGCCCAGCGGCCCGTCCTGCCGTGCCGGGCAAGGCACTTGGCGTGGTCGTCGGTCGCGTAGCAGCTCGGCAGATCCGGTACGCGGCGCCCGGTCGCGTCGACCGCTCCCTCGGAGAGGACCCACGCGTTCGACGGGGCCGCCGTGCCGGTCGTGTGCTGGGCCGTGGTCAGGACGGTGGGCAGCAGAGGGCCCGGAGTGACTCCAGCAGGTACATCGCCGCCGCGCTCACGACCACCGTCGCGCCCATCACCAGGACCGTGTGGCGCAGGATCAGGCCCGCCGTCACGCCGATGAGCAGGGACAGCACGGACAGGCCGACCACGACGGGGCCGATGCCGTCGTGCGGATACCACTGCCACCAGGGGAACCAGGCGCCCAGCAGGGACCCCGACGGCTGCCACCACCAGGTCATCGCGGCGGCGATCGTGCCGCTGATCAGTACCGTCAGGACGACGGGGACGAGCAGTTCGGCCGCGAACCAGCGCAGCCGGGTGACGGACTGCGTGCACACGGTCCGGTACGTGCCGGACTCCAGCTCCTGTGCCGGTCGGGGGCCGCCGAGGAAGGTGCCGAAGACCAACGGCAGCGTGAGCATGGCCTGGTCTCCTGGTGCCAGGTCGGATTCAGCTCGCGGCCGATACGCAGCGTGTCGGACACCCGGAAGCGCGGACAGAGCGCCTTCTCCTGGCTGAGGAACGCGGTGTGCTGCCGGGCCTCGGCGGACCGGGCCGCGTGTCCGCCCAGCCGGCTGGTGCCGGTGCTCGGCTCCAGCAGGCCGGCGGCCGGCGACAGCAGGGTCGTCTTCCCGGCGCCGTTCGGGCCGGCCAGCGCGCAGATACGGCCGGCAGGCAGCCGGAACGAGCAGTCCCGCAGCGCCCGGCCGCGCCGGTAGCGCCTGCCGAGGCCTACCGCCTCCAGCGCCGGGCGCTCTCCCCAATCCATCAGATCAGTCGGGTCAGTCGGGTCAGTCATTGGGCTGCCGTACCCGCGTCGCGAGGACCAGTGTCGCGACACCGGCGAGCACCAGGGCCAGCTTGATCAGCGACGAGCCGTAGCCGGGTACGCCGAAACCCCAGAGCGTGAGATGGGCGTAGAGCCGCTGGGCGAGCGGCACCCCGCCGCAGAGGGCGAGCAGGGCTCCGGACAGCAGCAGGACGTATTTCTTCAAGGCCGGGCCTTTCATGGAGACGCGGTGGGAAGCGACTCCCGGAACGCTAGAAGCGCCGGTCCATGGGTGGCTTCGGCTCAAAGTCGGTGCTCTGGCCTCGCCGTACGACCAAAGTCTCTAGACCAAAGTCTGTACGTCGACCGTCGACGGCCGCTCTACATTTGTCGCTTGTGAGCGGTTACCGGCGTGAGAAGACCATCGACCTGGGCATTGTGGTGCTGGCCCTGGTGCTGTCGGCCGCCCTCTCCCTGGTCCAGGTCAGGGGGGATCTGACGCTGAGCCCGGGACTGGGTTCCGGCACCTGGCCGTTCGACCGGCTGATCTTCTCGTCGCCGCTGCTGGTCGGGTTCGCCTGGGCGGTGAACCCGGTCTCCCTGATCGCCGTAGGAGCGCTGTGGTGGCGCAGGCGGTCGCCGGCCGCTGTCGCCGTCGTGGCGATCGTCGCCGCGATCATCACCCCGGCCGTGGTGCCCCTGGTCGTGGCGCTCTTCACCGTCGCCGTCCTCAGGCCACCGCGCACGATCCTGACCGTCGCCCTGCTGGCACTGCTGCCGATCCCCGTCCACTTCCTGAGCAGTCCCTACGTCTCAGGGGTGCCGATCGCCAACGCGGTGATCCTGGGAGTCCTGATCGTCGCCGCGATCGGCTGGGGTCTGTTCGTCCGTTCCCTGAGCGAGCGCACCGAACGGGCCGAGGCGGAGGCGGTGTTGCGAGCCCAGCGCGCTCAACGTGAGGCGCGGGAGGACATCGCGCGGGAGATGCACGACGTGCTGGCCCACCGGCTGTCGCTGCTCAGCGTCCACGCGGGGGCGCTGGAGTTCAACGCCGGGGCGTCCGTGCGGGAGACCACCCGGGCCGCCGCCGTGATCCGGGAGAGCTCCCATCAGGCGCTGGAGGATCTTCAGGTGGTGCTGCAGGTGTTGCGGTCGCCGGTCGGGGGTCCTGTAGGGGACGGCATCACCGCGACCCGGCCCGCGCAGACCGGGCTCGCCGAGGTTCCCGAGCTGGTCAGGGAGTCGCGGGACACCGGTATGAAGGTCGACCTCGACATGGGCGGCACTGGGTCGGGCAGCGGTAGCGGTCCGACGGGGATCGCCGGACTCGCCGCCTACCGGTTCGTGCAGGAAGGGCTGACCAACGCCAGGAAGCACGCCCCCGGTGCGCCGGTCAGGATCACGGTGGCGGGCGGCCCCGGCGACGGACTCACCCTGGAGCTGACCAATCCATCAAATTCGGCTGATTCGGCCAATCCGGCCGGACGAGGTGGTCCGCGCGACGGCGTCCCGGGCTCCGGCCAGGGTCTGATCGGCCTCGCGGAGCGCGTCGCGCTGGCCGGCGGCCGGTTCAGTCACGGCAAGGACGGAGCGGAATACGCGCTTCGGGCCTGGCTACCCTGGCCCGCATGATCCGTGTGCTCCTCGTCGACGACGACCCGCTGGTCCGCTCGGGACTCCGGCTGATGCTCAGCGGCGCCGACGACATCGAGGTCGTGGCCGAGGCGGCGGACGGCGGCGAGGTGCTCGCCCTGGTCGACGAGCACGCCCCCGACCTGGTGCTGATGGACATCCGGATGCCCGGCGTGGACGGCCTGGAGGCGACCCGGCTGCTCCGCGCCCGTACCGGCGAGCGGGGCGCCGTACCGGCCGTCGTCATGCTGACGACCTTCAAGGACGACGAGCAGGTCCTCAGCGCGTTGCGCGCCGGCGCGGCCGGTTTCCTGCTCAAGCACACCCCGCCCGCCGAGATCGTCGCGGCGGTGCGCAGGGTGAAGGCGGGCGAGCCGGTGCTCTCCCCCGCCGTGACCGAGCAGCTCATCGCCCGGGTCACCCAGGACGGCGACGGGACGGGCCCGCGCCGACCGGAGACCGCCGAGGCCCGCATCCGGCTCGACCGGCTGGGCGACCGGGAACGGGAGGTCGCCGTTGCCGTGGGCCAGGGCAGGACCAACGCGGAGATCGCGGCCGAGCTGTACATGAGCGTGGCCACCGTCAAGGCCCACGTCTCCCACATCCTCACCAAGCTGGAACACACCAACCGGGTCCAGATCGCCTTGACCGTTCACTACGCGGGGCTGGTCTGACGTCACTGGCCCAGCCGCCGGCCGGACTCCCGCCGGTGCACCCGATCTCCAGGCGCTCGGCGTCGCCCTGCTGCACCACTGCGCGGCCGAGATGAACCACCTCGCCTCGTTCCTGCCCGAACTCAACGAGACCACCGGCGCCCGGGTGACCGCGCTTCAGCTGCCCCGGGCCGTTGTGACCCCATGGCCGGGCATGGCCGGCCGCTCGTCACACTTCCCTGTGAGACCGCCTGCGCACCGGCACGAGGACTATGCTGTTGTGCGGACGTCCCAGACCCCGGCGGCTCGTCGTAGCTCGACACAGATGGTTGCGGGGAGCGGATTCTTCGTCCGTCGCCCGGCGCATCCCTGGAGGGATCTGGGTGGGTCCGCCGTCCTGGAGCGCGCAGGCCCTCGGACCGGCCCCCGCTCCCTCTCCGCCGAACGTACGCCCCTGTCGACAGCGCGCCCCGGGCGCCGGAACTCCCGGCGCCATCACGCCTGTTGCCGGATGTTCCCCCGAACCGAGGCGTCATGCCCTTCGCGCACATCACCGGCTCCGAAACGTTCGGCGGCCCAGCTGCCGTACCAACCGCCGTACGGCTCACGGGACTTGGGGACGACCGCTGGACGCGGTGGCTCGAATGAGGGCCGGCAGTCGGTCGGCCCGTATCCAGGTGCTGGTCGCCGAGCAGGCGGCGCGACGTGGTGGGCGGGCCGGTGTGGTGGACGTGTGCACCGCTGCCGTGGCCGCGCTCCCGGTCGGCGGGGCGGGGTTGTCCGCGATGTCCCGGACCGCGGCGAGCCATCCGCTGTGCAGCACCGACGACATCAGCGAGCAACTGGAGGAACTGCAGCTGACGTTGGGCGAGGGCCCGTGCGTGGACGCGTTCCTGGACGGTTCGGCCGTCCTGACGCCCGATCTGCTGACCGGTCAACTGCAGGACCGCTGGGCCGTGTTCGCGGACGCGGCCCTGGAAGCCGGGGCCCGCGCCGTCTTCGCGCTCCCCTTACAAGTGGGCGCGATCAGCCCGGGAGTCCTGGACCTGTACGCCGACGTGCCGACCGTACTGGACGCGGAACAACTGGCCGACGCCCTCGCGTTCGCCGATCTCGCGACGCTGCTCCTGCTCGATGCCCGGATCGACGAGACGGGCGGACCGTCTGCCGAACAGGCCCCGGCGGACCGGGACTTCGAGGACCTGGACGGATACCGCGCGGAGATCGACCAGGCCACCGGCATCCTCACCGTCCAGCTCGGCATCGGCATCGACGAGGCCTTCGTACGGCTGCGCGCACACGCCTACATGCGGGGGCGCCGGCTCGCCGACGTGGCCGCCGACGTCGTGGCCCACCGGGTCCGTTTCTCCCCGCACGCGGAGCCGGACCGGGCCGACGAGGACACCTGACGCGTCGACCGACGCAGCGGTTGACGCGTCGACGCCGGCCAACGGACGTGCCGCACTTCCCGCCCCCTCCCGGCGGGACCAGTCTCCAACGAAGGTGACACGATGAATCAGCAGCTCCTGGCCAAGACCTTCGTCGAACTGGCGGACAACCTGGTCGCCGACTTCGATCTGATCGACTTCCTGCGCCTGCTCACCGACCGCTGCGTGGGCATGCTCGGAGCCGACGCGGCAGGCGTGCTGCTCGCGGACCGCGACGGCGAACTGCGCGTGATGGCGGCCTCCGACGAACAGGTACGTCTCCTGGAACTGTTCCAGCTCCAGAACGACGAGGGCCCTTGTCTGGACTGCTTCCGCTCCGGCGCACCCGTGATCGTCACCGACCTGACCCGGGAGGCCGAGCGCTGGCCACGCTTCGTCAAGACGGCCCACCGCAGCGGCTTCACCGCCGTCCAGGCGCTGCCGATGCGGCTGCGGGACGAGGTCGTCGGCGCCCTCAACCTCTTCCGGGCCGCCCCCGGCCCGTTCGACCCGGCGGGCACACTGATCGCCCAGGCCCTGGCCGACGTGGCAACCATCAGCCTTCTCCAGCAACGCTCCAGCCACCGCAGCACGCTCCTCAACGAGCAACTGCAGACCGCGCTGAACAGCCGCGTCCTGATCGAGCAGGCCAAGGGCAAGCTCGCCGAACGCCTAGGCATCGACATGGAGCGCGCCTTCACCACCCTGCGCGGCTACGCCCGCGCGCACAACCGGCGCCTGTCGGATGTGGCCCGCGCCTTCGTGGACAACTCCGAGCCCCTGCCCGGTCTGGGGTGTTGACCCGCTCGACGGTCCGGACGGCCGCCGCCGCTGTGGGCGGCGGCGGCCGTGGCCACGAGGATGAGAGGCCCCCCTCCACCGTTTCCTCGCGCGTGTCCTCCACGGCGGCGGGTCTGGTGGGAGCACCCCGTCAGGAACTGCCGGGAGGACGGAGCTGGAGCCGCGCACTCCGGCTATGCGGCTCCGGCCGGTCTCGTTTCCGACTCGGGGGCTGGGAGCCTGGGCGGGGAGATTCACCGGTACCGGACACGGTCGCGGTCCCGAACTCCCCGTACAGGAGCCTAGAGCAGACACGGGCAAAACGGAACATGCCCTACGCGGGAGCCATAGCCGTATCCGTAGCCGGAGTGATCGGGTAACGGTGGACGGGTGGCAGGTCAGGCAGCAACCCGGGCCAGACCGTGTCGATGACATGCGCGCTCGGCGTGAACAGCGGCTGGGGCAAGGCGGGTAGATCGGCGACCTCGTGCCACTCCCACCGGTGGATCAACTGCGGTTCGGTGACGGTCGGTTGGCCGGTCCAGGCGGTGACGCGGACGGCGCCCGTCATCCGGGGCATCCCGTGCGTGGAGTCCATCAGGAGGGCCAGCAGCCGCCCGCCTCCCGGGTCGGCCTTCAGGCCGGTCTCCTCCTCCAACTCCCTTACGCCCGCCTCAAGAAAACCCTCGCCTGCGTCGTTCTTGCCGCCGGGCAGCTCCCAGACCCCGCGCACCGACCAGCCCAGCAGGATCCGCCCCACCGGATCGGTGACGACGACACCGGCACCGGTGAGGGCGTGCGGCGAGGGCCGCTTCTTGCCCGCGCAGGTGGCGGACGCGGGCGCCGGGTCGCGCAGGACGACGAACGCGAGCCCGTCCGCGTCGTACCGTTCGGCCACCGCCCAGCCCGCGCACAGCACACCGATCTCCTCGTCGTCCAGGGCGATGGAGCACTTGCCGTCCGGTGCGTCCGACAGGTCCGCTACGGCTTCCGCGACGGGCGTGATGACGCAGACGACGCCGCCCGGTCGCAGCCGCTCGCGCAGCCGGTTCATCACGCGGGTGCGGTCGTGGACGAAGGCCCAGCTGAGGCGGAAGGTGATCAGGTCGTAGGCGGGGCGGGGCAGGGCGTCGAGGCTGTCGCGTTCGATGTCGAGGAGGTGGTAGTTCACTGCCGTGGTGGTAGGGGCGGAGGGCTGGGCTCGGGCCCGGTTGAGAGCGGCGGGGGCGAAGTCGACGGCGTCGACCTCATACCCCAACTCGGCCAGATTGCGGGCGAGTTCACCCAGCCCGCAGCCGACGTCCAGGGCGTGTCCGCCGCCGTCGGGGACGGGGGCGTGCTCGGTGAGGAGTGCGCGTTCGGTGTCACTGAGGGGGCTGAAGGTGTTGCCGCTGGCGTAGTGCGCGTCCCATGCGTCGGTCACGGGGTTCTCCTTCTGGGCGGCGGGCGGGGTGCCGTGCCCCACCCGAGACGCGGGCACGGCACCCCCATGGTCGGTCAGCGGTCGTTGGACAGAGCCAAGAGCTCGGCGAACAGGCCGCCACCGTGGGCGAGTTCGTCGTAGGTGCCCTGTTCGGCGATGCGGCCGTGTGCCATGACGACGATCCGGTCGGCGATCTTCGTGTTGACCAGTTGGTGGGTGACCACGATCGTCATGCGTTCGGCGGCGATCGCCTTGATCTGTTCGAGGATGGCGTGTTCTCCGCGGGCGTCCATCTGACTGGTCGGCTCGTCCAGGATGAGGAGGTCCGGCTGCCGGTACAGGGCTCGCGCACACGCCAGCCGCTGCCACTGCCCGCCGGACAGTTCGGTACCGCCCCACAGCTCACGGGCCAGCAACGTGTCGAGCCCGTAAGGGAGTTCCTCCACCGCCTCCCGCAGTCCTACGGCGTCCAGCGCCTGCCACACCAACGTGTCGTCCCGCGTGCGGGGCTGGCCGAGGGTGACGTTGTCGCGGACGTTGAGGGGCCACTGGGCGAAATTCTGAGGCACCAGTCCCGACAACTCCCACACCTCGTCCGGGGCGAGACCCGCGAGGTCGTGCCCGTTCCAGCTGACCGTGCCCTTGTCGGCGAGGAAGATGCCCGCGAGGAGCCGGGTCAGCGTGGACTTTCCTGAACCGTTCTCGCCGACCACGGCGAGGATCTCTCCGCGCCGCAAGGTCAGCGAGACCCCGGCCACCGCAGGGATCTCCTTGCCCGGGTAGCAGTAGACGGCCCCGTCGAGCCTGATCTCCTGCACCGGCTCGCCCGGCCCCGACTCCCCCCGTTTCGGGGCACGTTCGGCGGCGAAGGCGAGGAAGCCCTCCAGGTCGGCGAGGTAGAGGGCGGTGTGGAACATCGCGGCGCCGTAGATGACGAGCTGGCCGAGCGCGGCGAGGGTGGTCTGGACGGCGACAACTGCCGTGGCGGCAATGGCGGGTTCGACACGTCCGGTGGCGGCAAGCCAGGCGAGCGCGGCCCAGGTCGCGATGAGGAAGACACCGCCGATCGCCGAACTGGCCAGCACGATCCGCAGCATGCGCGGCGCCACGTCCAGGACCCGTCGGTCGATGCGCTCGGAGATCGTACGGTGCCAGAACCCGAGGTAGGGGACCATGCCGTTGGCGCGGATCTCGTCGGAGAACTTCGGGCTGGTCACCCAACCCCGCATGTTCTGGCGGACGTTGCGGTCGCCGATGTTGGCGTAGTGCGTCTCGTACTGGACCTTCGCGTGCAGGATCGCGCCCACGGCTGCGGGGACGACCGCGAGCAGCAACAGGGGCAGCATCAAGGGGTGCAGTACGGACAACACCCCGCTCGCGCTGACCATCCGGACCACGGCTGCGGTGAAACGCGTGGCGTCCTGCACCATCACATGGCCCCGGATGACCCCCATCTCCGCGGCCTCCTGCCGATCCGCGAAACCGTCCTCGGCGCGCGCGGCGGCCTCCACCCGGCACACCGCCTCGACGAGGGCGCTGTCGGACGCGGTGGTCAGCCGCGGGGTGATCCGCCCGTCCGCGTACGAGGACAACGCGCTCGCGACCCGGCCGACCGCCGCCGCGACGGCGATGACCAGCAGCGCGGGCAGCGCCTGATGCAGCCGGTCGGCCACCGGCCCGGCGGCCAGCACCGAGCGCATCGCCCGCGCGGTGGACAGCAGCAGCACGACGGCACCGGCGCCGACGGCCAGTTGGCAGCCGGACAGCAGCAGAACGGCGGACCGGTCGATGGCCCACGCCATCCGCGCGGTCTGCGCGAGCACCGAGGGCAGCCGCGCGCACAGTTGCCCGAACTCGGCCTCGGCCAGAGGGTTTTGGGCATGCCGGCCCTCGTAGCGGATCTCGGCGGGTTGGGGTGGCGGCACGCGCGAGGCGGTACCGGGCGGCGGTGTCGGGCCGGTCGTCGGGGACTGCGGTGTCGGGCCGGTCGTGGCGGACGCCGGTGTCCGGCCGGTCGCCCCGGCGCTCATCGGGCCGCTCCCTCGGCACGGCGGGGCGTCAACTGCCGTTCGGGCAGGCGGTGTTCAAGACGAGTCATACGACAGCCTCCCCCAACGGCTCCTGTCCTAGCCGTCCGACCGGCTCTCGCTGTTGACGGCCTGCTCCCCACTCCGCACGGGCGCCGACCGTGTGCGGGGCGGTCAGACAGAACAGGGCGCGCTTCTCCTCCGGGACGAGGCGGCGGCCGTAGCCGGTGAAGAACGCGGTCCTCAGGCGGGGTTGTCCGGCGGCACGGGTCGGCGCGAACTCCCGTTCTGCGGGCCCGGACGGGGTCCGGCAGTGTCGATTGCCGGACAGCGCGGAACCGTCCCGGTGGCGCGGGGGATGTGGCCACCGGGACGGTGAATGGGGCGGGTTTCTCAGCCGCGTGGTGTGGTCAGGCCGGGGCGCCGACCGGGAGGTCCGACGCGTCGTCGGGGCGTACCTCGCCGTCCTCGTCGACGTCCGGGGGGATCGTCGACAGGGCGCTGGCGTGCAGGTCCTTCGTGCGGAGCATCGTGAAGCCGATGATCGCGGCGACGAAGCCGAGGATCGCGCTGAGGGTCATCGCTCCGTGGAACGCGTTCATGAACGCGTCCTGTCCGGCGGCCAGTACCTTCTCGCGCAGCGGGCCCGCGGCCTGGGCGACGGCGTCGAGGCCACCGGCGCTGATGCCGTGGGCGGCGTTCTCCGCGGCGTCGCCGCCGAGCTGCTTGCCTACGGCCGAGGAGGTGAAGTCCTTGGACACGGTGTGCTGGAAGTAGGCGCCGATGCCGGCGATGCCGACCGCGATGCCGACCTGCTGGAAGGTCTCGTTGATGCCGGACGCGACACCGGACTTGGCCGGTTCGGTGACCCCGATGGCCAGGGCGGCACGGGCCGGGTTGAAGGCGCCCATGCCGAAGCCGGAGATGACCAGCGCCGGGACGAGCACGGTCCAGGACGAGTCGGCCTCGGTCAGGTTCAGGCACAGGATGCCGATGGCCATGACCAGAGTCGAGCCGCCCAGCAGGATCCGGAAGGGGACCTTGCCGATGAGGCCGCCGCCGAGGGCACCGGCCACGAACATCGCACCGGTCAGCGGCAGGAACCGTAGACCCGTGCCCCACGCGTCGACGTGCAGCATGTTCTCCAGGTAGCTGGTCTCGAAGAACACCGAGGGCAGGGCGCCCGCGTTGCCGATCATGGCGACGAGGGAGATGCCGACGAAGGTGGGGCTGCGGAAGAACGCCGGGTCGATCAGGGCGCGTTCGCCCAGTCGGCGCTCGATGGCGACGAAGACGACCAGGAAGAGGACGCTCGCCGCGTAGAGGCCGAGCGTGTTGCCGCTGGTCCAACCCTCCACGGGGCCACGGATGGTGGCGTAGACGAGGGCGCCGAGCGCGAGGCTGAAGGTGCCGAGACCGGCCCAGTCGGTGGCGTGGGCCCGCGGGTTGAGGGACTCGCGGACGCGCAGCGCGCCGATGAGGATGGCGAGCACGCCGACCGGCACGTTGATGTAGAAGATCCAGCGCCAGGACAGCGAGTTGATCAGCGAACCGCCGATGAGCGGGCCGGTGGCCACGGCGAGACCGATGGCGGCGCCGAACGCGGTGAACGCGGTCGCCCGTTCCTTGCCGTGGAACTCATGGCTGAGCATCGCGGGACCGACCGCGAACATGATGGCCGCGCCGACGCCCTGAATGGCCCGGAACCAGCTCAACTCCCCTGCCCCGTTGGCCAGTCCGCAGGCCAGGGACGCGGCGGTGAAGATGGCGAAGCCGACCTGGAAGACCTTCTTGCGGCCGATCCGGTCGGCGAGCGAGCCCGCCGCGACCAGGAAGATCGCCAGCGTGAGGGCGTAGGCGTCGAACACCCACTGCAGGTCGGCGAAGCTGCTGCCCAGGGACTTGTGGATCTGCGGCAGCGCGATGGAGACCACGCTCAGATCGAGCATCAGCATGAACGAGCCCAACGCGACGATCCCGAGTGTCCACCACCTAGTGGGAGATGGTGCGCGTTCTGCGGACATGCGGGGACCTTCCAATCAACAGGAACTTTGGACCTTGGGATCTCTAGATGATGGAAATCTAGATGATTGGAAAGCCGTGAGTCAATGCCGCCACGACCGGGAGCGGCGGACGCGTCACCCGGAGCGACGTTCACGGGCACGACAAAGCCCGCGACACCGGTCGGCGCCACGGGCTTGTGCGAATTGGAGGATGTCCTACGTCAACTCACGTTCATTCCACGTCAGTTGGCGGGCGTTCTACGTCAACTCAAGTCTATTCCTCGTCAGTCCGAGCAGACCGACGCGGGCCAGCGGCCGGCCATCAGCGTGCCGAGCATCTTGCGCAGCACCGCGCTCTCGTCCTCCGAGAGCGCGCCGAAGAACGCCGACTCGACCTCCGTGGCCACCCGGTCCGCCGTCGCGAGCGCCTCGCGGCCGGTCTCGGTGAGGATCAGGTTGTAGCGGCGCCGGTCGGCGGGGTTGCGACGGCGCTCCACGTGCTCGTTGCGCTCCATCTCGTCGATCACCGTCACGACCGTGGTCGGATCGAGGTTGAGCAGCCGGCTCAGGTCCTGCTGGGAGAGCTCGGGCCCGCCGGCCAGCGCGGCCAGCACGAAGAAGTAGCGGATGCGCATACCGACCGCGCCCAGCGCCTTCTCCACATCCTCCACCAGCACCAGCCCCGCCTTGTGGAGCAGATAGCCGGGACGCTCGGCGATGAGGAAGTCCTCCCGGGGGGACACCCCGTTCTGCTCCGTGCCGCCAGTGCGCACCATGAGCCGGCTCCTTCGATCGTCGCAATCTCCACCATCGAAGATACAACGTTCTACGGCTACGGAACCCCCGTCCGCCAGGGAAATCGCCCCGGCGGCACCCCGCCGACCCGGGGGCCCCGTCGCCCCGCCGCGGCCCCCGGGTCACACGGAATTCATCGGTCCGCCGACCGCGACGACCCTCCGGACAGTTGTCCCGATGCAAAATCCGACGGAATGCAGTCGTCCGCATAGCGCGAAATGGAACGGATCGTTCTCCCGAGATCATCGAGGTCAGCCACTCGGTGATCGATCACAGAATCGAACGTTCGACAGGGGAAAGCGAAACGCCGGGTGACCTGAGTCACGTGGCACCAAGTAGCGCGCCTGCTACGCTCTCGAAGCGCCTGGGCAGAACATTGCAGTCTGCGACCGGGTCGCACACGGGGAAGAACACGGGGACGAAACCGCGCTTCGCGCAACGGGGGTTTCAAAATGGTTCAACTTTCGACCAGCTGTCGCAATGGACAACGCTGACGACGAGGACAACGCGCCCATCGGCGCTGGTCAGACACTAGTGAACTGACTTTTTCGCACAGTGCCGCGCTTTTTCGCGCAGCGCGCCGTGCGCTCTTTTCGCCTGCATTCTCCAACGCGACGTGTATTCATTCATCACTTTCGCACGTCCACTTTCAGGTCCGTTTATCGGGCAGGGCTGTGTCATGACGCCACTGCCCTCTCAGGCATGGAATGGAAAGCTCATGGAAAGCTCAAACAAGCAGTCGAGTACCGCCCTCGCGGAGGCTCTGGAGGGCTGGCTCGGCGACCCGGAAGTGGAATCCAACTCCTTGTCGTTCGCCGGGGCTCTGGCGCTCGACGAGCGGGACGAACTCCCCTCCGCCGGAATCGACCAGGTCCGCGCCTTCGGGTTCAACCGGTATTTCGTGCCCGAGCGGCTGGGCGGTGATCTCCGGGCCGCCGAGGACATCCTCATGCTGACCCGGGTGATCGCCCGCCGGGACATGAACGTCGCGGTGAGCGAGAGCACCCAGGTGTGGATGATGCTCGCCTGGATCGGCGGCGACGCCGAGCAGCAGGAGAAGTACGCGGCGACGGTCCTGCGCGGCGGGGTCGTCCCGTGCCTGGCCTACTCCGAGCCGGGGCACGGCGCCGACCTGGCCGCCAACCGGTTCACGGCCGCCCCGGACGGCGGGCAGTACGTCCTGTCCGGCGAGAAGTGGCCCATCAACCGGGGCCGCACCTCCACCCACGTGGTCCTGCTCGGCACCACCGGCGACGAGCGCACCCCGGCCAAGCGCCAGCAGTCCATGTTCCTGGTGGACCGCTCGCAGGTCATCTCCGGCGAGGTGACCGGGGTCCCCCGCGTCCCGACCTACGGTCTGCGCGGCTGCGACATCAGCGGCGTCGCCTTCGACAACGCCCGCGTGGACGCCACGGCCCGGCTCGGCGCCGAGGGCGAGGGCCTCGAACTGGCCCTGCGCGGCCTGCTGATCACCCGCACCTTCTGCACCGGCCTCTCCCTGGGCACCGGCGACACCATGCTGCGCACCGTGGCCGGCTTCCTCTCCGACCGCATCCTCTACGACGGCCCCGCGAACGAGATCCCGTACGTCACCGAGTCCCTCGCCAACGCGTACCTGAGCCTGCTGGTCGCGGAGTGCGAGAGCCTCGTCGCGATGCGCGGACTGCACCTGTACACCGAGCAGTTCAGCATCTGGGGAAACCTGGCGAAGGTGCAGGTGGCCCGGCTGATCGACACCAACAGCAAGGTGCTGGCCCGCACGCTGGGCGCCCGGTACTTCCTGCGGGCCGCCGAACACGTGGGCACGTTCCAGAAGATGCTCCGCGACGGCGCGGTCGTCTCGGTCTTCGACGGCAGCGAGCCGGTCTGCCTGGACAGTCTCGCGCTCCAACTCCCCGCGCTGGCCAAGGCACATGGGCGCGACCGGGACGAGGACTGGCGCCCGCTGTACGACCTGCGGGCCGAGCTGCCCGTCTTCGAACCGCACCGGGTGAGCGTGTTCGGACGCGGCAGGGACGCCACCTTCGCCAGTCTCCCCGCGCTGATCGCCCGCCTCGCCGAGCTGGCACCGTCGGACGGCTGCGACGAGGACCGGCTGACCGCACTGCGCGGCCAAGCGGAGGAGCTGCGGCGGGAGTTGGACGCGCTGCTCACCCGGGTGAACGAGATACGCCGGTCGACGGCCGGCCAGCCGTCGACGGCCACCAGGACGGGCACGTCGACCAAGTCCACCGCACCCCGGCTGATCCGGGTGGCGGAGGAACTCTGCTCCCTGCACGCGAAGGTGGCGGCCCTCGGCGTGTGGCTGTTCAACCGGGACCACCTCGACGCCTTCTTCGCCGACGGCGAGTGGCTGCAGGCCGCGCTGGCCCGCCGCCAGGTCCACCAGTACGAGGTCGGTGACCTCGAACAGGCCACCGCCCGGCGGCTGTTCACCCGCATGAGCTCCCAGCGCGCCGACAACGAGTTCTTCTCCGTCCGCCCGGTGCGGATGGCCGAGCCCGGGGCCCGCGAGGCGGCCCGGGACGACGACGCGTCCACGACAGCCGCGTGAACACCATCCCTGACCACGAGCACATACCGGCCGGAAGGTACCGATCCGCGATGAACACGACCAGCACCACCAACCTGACGCTCGACGACGTGAAGAAGGTCCTCGTCGAAGCAGTGGCCGCCGAAGCCGGCGTCGCCCCCGCCGAGTTGGAGACCGACCGGCCCTTCACCGACTACGGCCTGGACTCCATGGCCGCGCTCTCCGTCGGGATGGAGATCGAGGACGCCTGCGGTCTCTCCGACCCGCCGGTGGACCTCCTCTGGGACCACCCGACGGTGGACACCCTGGCCGAGGCCCTGTGGAAGCTGCTGAACGCCCAGCCCGTCGCCGCCGGCGCAGCAGCGGACGGTCAGCGATGAGCACTGCGCATCCCAGGACTTCCGTGAACTCCGTGAACGCCCAGCAGTCCGGTCTCTGGTTCATCCACGAGACCGACCCGGGGTGCTCCGCGTACCACATCGTGTTCGGCGCGGAGGTCACCGCCGACCCTCAACTCGGCACCCAGGTAGGGGAGATACTCACCGACCTGACCCGCGAGCACGACGCTCTCCGGGTCGGCTTCCGCGCCGGTCCGGAGGGTCCGGAGCAGTTCGCGCAGGACGCCGTACCGCTCGACATCCGCCGTACCGACGCACGGGAGTTGACCCCGGAGGCGCTGCGGGACCTCGTCCGGACGGACAGCCGTAGCCCCTTCGACCTCTCCCAACCCCCGCTGTGGCGCGTGCACTTGTACCGCACCGGCGAGCGCACCTGGGTGTTCGCCGTGGTGATGCATCACATCGCGGCCGACTTCTGGTCGCTGGCCCTGCTGCTCTCCGAGGTGCGCAGCCGGCTGGAGGGCACGCCGAACCGGTTCACGCTCGACGGCGGTGCCTTCGCCGCGTACGCCGAGCGCCAACAGTCCTTCCTGGCCGGTGAGAACGCGCGGGCGCTGCTCGACGGCGAGGCGAAGCGGCTGGCGGACATACCGCCCGCGCTGGATCTGTACGGCGACCGGACGCGCCCGCCCGTGCCGTCCTACGACGGCGGTTCGGCGCCGTTCGCGCTGTCCGTCGCCGCGACGGAGGCGGTACGGCGGCTGGCGCGGGAGACCTCGTCGACGCCGTACACGGTGCTGCTGTCCGCGTACTTCGTGCTGCTGAGCCGGTTGAGCGGTCAGTCGGAGACCGTGGTGGGCACCCCGACCTCGGGGCGGCTGCACCGGCAGTTCCGCGACGCGCTCGGCAACTTCGTGAACACCGTGGTCGTACGGGGCGAAGTGGACGAGGAGTTGACGTACCGTCAGTCCCTGGCGGCCTCGCGTGAGCGGGTGTCGGAGGCGATGCGGGCGCAGGAGCTGCCGTTCCCTTGGCTGGTACGGGAGTTGGCGCCGCCGCGCGATCCGAGCCGGACGCCGTTGTACCAGGCCGGTTTCGCCTGGGACAGGCTGCCGTTCCTCAACGACATGGACGCGTTCTTCCTGCTGGAGCCGGGCCCGGGCGCCGAGTTGGCGATCGGGGGCGCGACCCTGCGGCCGTATCCGCTGCCGCAGCAGGAGGGCCAGACCGATCTGTGGGTCGAGATGGGCGCGGAGCGCGACGGTGCCTTCGCGGGGGTGCTGCGCTACAACACCGACGTCTTCGGGGCCGGTACGGCGCGGGAGTTGGCGGCCACGTTCGTCACGACGGTGGAGACCCTGGTCGACCGCCCGGACGAGCCGCTGCGCGACCTGGCGCGCGGCGACGAACGGCAGCGGGCACGGCTCACCGAGTGGGGTTCGGGACCCGAACGCGCCCTGCCCGCAGCCCGGTTGCCGGAGCTCTTCCGCGAGCAGGTGCGGCGCACGCCCGAGGCGGTCGCGCTGGTCGCGGACGGCGAGGAGTGGAGCTACGGCCGGCTGCTCACGTCCGTGGAGGAGACCGCGGCGGCGCTGCGGGCGGCCGGGATCGCCCCGGGTGACCGGGTCGCGGTGATGGTGGAACGCGGTGCGCCACTGGTGGCCGCGCTGCTGGGGGTGCTGGAGGCCGGGGCGGCGTACCTGCCGCTGGACCCCAACTTGCCGGCGGAACGGCTGACTTACATGGCCGAGGACTCCCGGGCCCGGCTGCTGCTGAGCCAGTCCGGCCTGCGGGAGAGCTGGCTGCCGGGGCTTCCGGTGCTGGATCTGGACGACCTCGGGGCCGGAGTGCTGCGCGGCGGCGCGGGCGGCGGGGCGGACGGAGGAGTGGGCGCCGCGAGCGACAACACGACGGCCGCCGCCCCTGCGGACCCCGCTGTCGCCTCTGCCGACCCGGCGATCGGCTCCTCCGATCTCGCCTACATCCTCTACACCTCGGGCTCCACCGGCCGCCCCAAGGGCGTGGCCATCCCCCACCACGCGCTGACGAACCTGCTGCTCGCGATGCGGGAGACCACTGGTTTCGGCGCGTCGGACAGTCTCCTCGCCGTCACGACGATCTCGTTCGACATCGCCGGACTGGAGCTGTACCTGCCCCTGCTGACCGGCGGCCGGGTCGTCGTGTGCGACAGCGGTACGGCCGCCGACGGTGCCGCTCTCGCGGTGCGGATCGAGGAGTCGGGTGCCACCTGGATGCAGGCGACGCCCACCTCGTGGCGCATGCTGCGCGACGCCGGCTGGACGGGTGCCCCGCAGCTGAACGTGCTCTGCGGTGGTGAGGAACTCCCCCTGGATCTGGCGGAGTTCCTGTCCTCGCGGGTGGCGAGCCTGCGCAATGTGTACGGGCCGACCGAGACGACCATCTGGTCCACCGCCGGTGTGGTGGAGCCCGGCTCGGGCATCGACATCGGCGCGCCCCTCGACAACACGCAGCTGTACGTCCTCGATCCGCAGGGCCGTGCCGTGGAGCCGAGTTTCCCGGGCGAGCTGTGGATCGGCGGCGACGGTCTCGCCGTCGGGTACTGGGACCGGCCGGAGTTGACCGAGGAGCGGTTCGTGACCGGGCTGCCGGCCGCGCCGGACCGGCGGCTGTACCGCACCGGTGACCGGGCGCGCTGGAGCAGCGAGGGGCGGCTGCTGCACCACGGGCGGCTGGACAACCAGGTCAAGCTGCGCGGCTACCGCATCGAACTCTCCGAGGTCGAGACGGTTCTCGAAGCGGTCGAGGGTGTCTCCACGGCCGTCGTCGTGGTCCGTGACGACAGGCTTGTCGCCTATCTACTCGCGGAGAACGGCGCCGAGTTGAAGGCGTCCGACGTCCGGTCGGCGGCGGGGGTGTCCCTGCCGCCGTACATGGTGCCCGGCATCGTGATGGTCCTGGACGAGCTGCCGCTGACGGCGAACAAGAAGATCGACCGCAACAGGCTGCCGGAGCCCGTGGTCGCCTCGGACGCGGGGTTCGAGAAGCCGCGTGACGCCACCGAGATCACCCTCGCGCGGATGTGGACGGAGATCCTGGGCCTGTCCCAAGTCGGCGTCCACGACCACTTCTTCGACGTGGGCGGCCACTCCCTGCTCGCCGTCCGGCTCAGTTCGGCGATCCGCGCCGAGTGGGACGTGGAGATCCCGATCTCGGTCATGCTCGGCCGGCAGGGCACCGTCGCCGAACTCGCCGCGATCGTACGGTCCGGCGGCCAGGAGACCGCGCGCGGCCCGCTCGTCGTCCTGCGCGAGGGCGACCCGGAGCAGCGCCCGGTGTTCCTGTTCCACCCCTTCGGCGGCACCGTCTTCTGCTACGTCGAGCTGACCCGTCATCTCCCGCCGGGCAGGCCGGTGTTGGCGATCGAGGCGCCCGGCATCCAGAACGAGGGCGAGGCCGAGATCAGCGTGGAGGCCATGGCCACCCGCTATATCGACCTCCTCCGGGAGGTCCAGCCCAACGGACCGTACGCGCTGGGTGGTTGGTGCTTCGGCGGCGTCATCTCCTACGAGGTGGCCGGTCAACTGCGGGCGCTCGGCGAGGAGATCGAGTTCATCATCGGCATCGACAGCCGGGCGCCGATCGAGGAGAACATCCCGGAGTCCGCGGACGACTCGACGATCCTGTCCTGGTTCGCCCGCGACCTCGCCGTACCCGCCGGGAAGACGCTGGACATCCCGGCGGACGACCTGCGCGCGCTCGGCGGTGACGCGGCCTTCGACCACATCCTCCAACAGGCCGCCGCAATAGGCGTCCTGGCCGAGGACGCGGACCGCGCGACCATCCTGCGCTACTTCGAGGCATACCTCGCCAACGGCATCGCCCTGCAGACCTACCTCCCCGAACCGGCCGATCTCGACCTGGTGCTGCTGCGCGCGGCCGACGAGGTGACCGACTACGGCCCGAAGCTCGGCTGGGAGGCCCTGATCAAGGGGGACCTGCACGTCATCGACGTCTCCGGGGACCACAACTCGGTGATGTACCCGCCGCACGCGGAGCTGGCGGCCCGCGCGATCGCTCCCCACATGGAAGGACTGGCCGACGATGACCAAAACTGAGCAGGTCAAGGCCGAGTACGCGTTCCACCTCCCGGTGCCGCCCGACGAGGCGTTCGCCCTGATCTCCGACCCCGTCCAGGACCCCGTGTGGCAGGCGGCCTGCGTGGACGTGACGCTGCTGAACGGCGAGGCGCGGCCGGGCGGGCAGTACGAGATCACGTTCCAGCTGATCGGCAAGCGGATGGAGTTCACCGTGGAGATCAGCGAGTTCGAGCCCGGTCGGCGCTCCAAGTTCCACACCCTCAAGGGGCCGTTCCACTACGTCGGCACCTACGAGTACGTCGCGCGCGAGGACGGCACCACCACCGTGCACTGGACGTTCGAGGTGGACCCCGGGGACTACTTCGGGATCATGCCGAAGTCCCTGCTGCGCAAGGTGCTCGTCAACTCGGTCAAGAAGGACTCCGGAAAGCTCGCCGCACAGCTCGGACAGGGAGTGCGCAACCGATGAAGAACCGTCAGGAAGAGAACCACAAGGTCGTTGTCACCGGCCTCGGCGAGACCACCCCGCTCGGCGGGACCGTCGCCGACACCTGGGACGCGATGCTGCGCGGCGAGAGCGGCCTCGGTCTGCTGGAGGAGGAGTCCTGGGCCAAGGACCTGCCGCCGCTGCTCGGCGGACGGGCAAAAGTGGACCCCGGCCTGGGACTTGGGCACCAGCAACGCCGACGCCTCAGCCGTTCCGCCCAGTTCGCGGTGACGGCGGCGGCGGAGGCCTGGGCCGACGCGGGCCTCGACGACAGCTCCGCTGTCCCGAGCCGGGTGGCCGTGGTGGTCTCGGCCGCGCTGGGCGACATGACCTCGATCATCGACGGCTGGGAGGCGTTGAAGACGCGGGGCTGGCGGCGCGTCCCGCCCATGACCGTGCCGATGTCCATGGGCAACGGCTCGGCGGCGGCCGTAGCGTTGCTGGTGAACGCGCGCCTCGGCGTGCACGCCACCGTCAACGCCTGCTCCTCCGGGACCCAGGCGCTGGTCACAGCGGCCGAGTTGATCCGGCGCGGGGACGCGGACATCGTGGTGGCGGGCGGCGCGGAGGCGCCCCTGCACCCCATGGTCCTGTCCTCGTTCGCGGCCATGCGGGCGCTCTCGCAGCGCTTCGAGGACCCCGCGTCCGCCTGCCGTCCCTACGACGCGGACCGCGACGGCATGGTCCTCGGCGAGGGCGCCGGCATCCTCGTACTCGAATCGGAACGGCACGCACGCGAGCGCGGCGCCCGAATCTACGCCGAATTGGCGGGAGTTGGCATCACCTCCGACGCCTACCACATGGTCCAGCCCGAACCGAACGGCACCGGCACCGCCGCGGCCGTCCGCGCCTCCCTCGCCGACGCCGGAGTGACCCCCGCCGACGTCGCCCACTTCAACGCCAACGGCACCGCGACCGCCCCCGGCGACGCGGCCGAAGCGCGCGCGGTGATGGCCGTGTTCGGCGACGCGGACGGAGACACCACCCAGGGCCCGGCGCTCTCCGCGAACAAGTCGATGACCGGCCACAGCCTCGGCGCGGCGGGCGCGATCGAGTCGATCACCACGATCCTCGCCCTCCACCACGGCCTGGTACCGCCGACCCGCAACTTCACCCGCCTCGACGAGGGCCTCTCCGTCGACGTCGTGCACGGCAACCCGCTCAAGCTGGGCCCCGAGCAGATCGTCGCGGTGAAGAACTCGGCCGGGTTCGGCGGCCACAACGTCGCCCTCACCTTCCGCGCCGAGAAGGGCAAGTGACGTGACGTCAACTCTGGAAAGTCACACACCAGTTCGCGCTACGGCCCCTGCCGCGACCGCTCGCACGGGGCACCGTCACGCCTCCCTCACCGTCCGGGGCAAGGACCGGCCCGGCATCGTCGCGGCGGTCGGCGCGGTGCTCGGTGAGCACGGCGCGAACATCGTCTCCCTCGACCAGTACTCGGACAATCCGCAGGGCGGCGCGTTCTTCCAGCGCACGGTGTTCGGCCTCGACCACCTCGGGGCGGCGCTGCCCGCGATCGAGGACGGGCTGCGGCAACGGCTCGCCGGGGACTTCGAGTTGGAGTTCACGCTGCGGGACCTGTCGGTTCCGAAGCGGGTGGCGATCTTCGCCTCGAAGTCCGACCACTGTCTGCTGGACCTGCTGTGGCGGCACCGGCGCGGTCAACTCCCCGTCACCGTCGCCATGGTGATCTCCAATCACCCGGACACGGCGGAGGAGGTCCGGTCGTTCGGCATCCCCTTCTTCCACATCCCGTCCTCGAGCCCGGACAAGTCGGCTGCGGAGGCTGAGCAGTTGCGCCTGCTGCGCGGCAACGTCGACTTCGTCGTGCTGGCCCGCTACATGCAGATCCTGTCGGCGGACTTCATCGAGCGACTGGACGTGCCGATCATCAACATCCACCACTCCTTCCTGCCGGCCTTCATCGGCGCGGGCCCGTACGCCAAGGCGAAGGAACGCGGCGTGAAACTCGTCGGCGCCACAGCCCACTACGTCACCGAGAACCTCGACGAGGGCCCGATCATCGAGCAGGACGTGGTCCGGGTCAGCCACGCGGACACCGCCGCCGAGCTGCAACGACGCGGCGCGGACGTGGAACGGGCGGTGCTCACACGGGCGGTGCAGTGGCACGGCGAGGACCGCGTGCTCCGCCACGGCAACCACACGATCGTCTTCGCATGAGCGCCCGACGGACAGCGACGGGAGCAGGAGCAGCAACAGGAAGGAGGGCACGGCGATGACCCGACTCAGGGACGCGGACGTGCTCGTGACCGGCCTGGGAGCCATGACCCCGCTCGGCGCCACGGCACCCGAATCATGGCAAGGTCTGCTCGACGGACGCTCCGGCGTGCGCACCCTGCACGACGAACAAGGCTCCTGGCCCGAGGAGTTACCGGTACGGGTCGCGGGCTCGGTGTCCGCCGACCCGGTCGAGATCCTCGGCCGGGTGCAGGCCCGCAAACTGGATCGCGGTGAGCAACTGGCCGTAGCGGCAGCCCGGGAGGCATTCCAGGACGCGGGCCGGCCCCCGGTCGAACCGGAGCGGCTGGCCGTGGTCGTCGGCACCGGTATCGGGGGCGTGTTGAGCACGCTCGGCCAGAACGACGTCTACGAGCGGTCGGGCATGCGGAAGTTGTCCTCGTACGCCGTCCCCATGCTGATGCCGAACGGACCGGCGGCCTGGGTCAGCATCGACCTCGGCGCCCGCGCGGGCGCCCGCTCCCCGGTCAGCGCGTGCGCCTCGGGCGCCGAGTCCATCGCCCTGGCACTGGACCTGATCCGCCTCGGCCGCGCCGATGTCGTGGTGGCCGGGGGCACCGAGGCGAGTCTGCATCCGTTCATGCTGGCCGCGTTCGCGCAGATGAAGGCGCTTTCGCGGCAGGAGGGCGACCCAGCCGCCGTGTCGCGGCCGTTCGACGCCGGCCGCTCGGGGTTCGTGATCGCCGAGGGCGCGGCCGTACTGGTCCTGGAACGCGCCGAGTTCGCCCGCGCCCGGGGAGCCCGCGTATACGGCGCGGTGGCCGGTGCGGCAGTGACCTCCAGCGCCCGGCACATCTCGGCGTCCGACACCGAGGGGCAGGTCCGGTCGATCGAAACGGCCCTGCGAGAAGCGGAGTTGGAGCCCTCCGACATCGGCCATGTGCACGCCCACGCCACCTCGACCCCGGGTGGCGACCTCGCGGAGGCCGACGCGGTGACGAAGGCGCTGGGTACGCACCCGGTGGTGACCGCGACCAAGTCGATGACGGGCCACATGCTGGGCGCGTCGGGGGCGTTCGGCGCGATGTCGGCGCTCCTCTCCCTTCACCACGGGGTCGTCCCGGCCACCCGCAACCTCGACGCACTCGACCCACAGGTCCATTTGGACGTGGTCAACGGCGGTAACCGCAAAGGCAGTTGGGACGCGGCGCTCGCCAACTCCTTCGGCTTCGGCGGCCACAACGTCAGCCTGGTCCTGAAACGGACACCATGAGCCAGGGGCAGGAGCAGGAGCAGAAGAACGCGACGCCGACGATCGGCGTACTGGGCACGGGCGGCATCGCCGTCGCACTCGCGACGATGTTCGCCCGTGCCGGGCACGAAGTACGGTTCGGCGGGCACTACGAAGAGGTCGTGGCGGAGTCCTCGGTCGTGATCCCCGCCGTCCTCGGCGTACAGGGAGCGGTGCAGCAACTCCGGCCCTGGCGGGCCGGGTTGCGCGGGAAGATCCTGGTGGACATCACCAACCCCTTCACCGGCGGCCACGTCGACTTCGTGGGCCCGTGGGCGACCGGCGGCACCACGGACCTCGCCGCCGCGTTCCCGGAGGCGCGGCTGGTGGGCGCCTTCAAGAACGTGTGGTGGGAGACGTTCGACGGCACCCCCGACCCGTTCGTCCCCGAGATCCACGTGATCTCCGACGACTTGGCGGCGAAGCGGACGTTCCTGGGACTGTGCGCGGCGACACCGTTCACGTGCGTCGACGGGGGCGGGGTGGACCAGGCGCGCCGGGTGGAGCGGATGGCGCTGCGCGGGGTGGGGTCGGCGGGGGTGTTCGCGGCGTAGGGCCCCGGTGGGTCAGTCGAGCAACATGCCCCCATATGAGCCCACTTGGGATCCACGGAGCCCCACCCTGCCCACAACTCCCCGCCCCCCACACGTGGTTCTCGCCACGCGTCGGCAGGGATTGCTCCCGCACACGATCCGGGAAGTGATCACGGCGTCATCTCTGTGATGTGAAGGGATTCACCGTGACCGTCGCGCCTCCCCCCATCCCCAGGGCCGCGGGCTCACTCCCGCTCCTGGGGCACGCGATCCCCCTCCTTCGCGACAACCTCGGATTCGTGGCCTCGCTGCGCGGCTACGGCCCGCTCGTCGAGATCCGGCTCCAGCCCGGCCAGTCCACCATCGTCGTCAACGACCCGCCCCTGATCCGGGCCATGCTGGTCGACCTCGCCCCGACCCTCGACAAGGGCCGGTTCTTCGAGAAGATGGGCCAGTTGCTCGGCGACAGCGTCGTCACCGCGGCGGGCACCGAGCACGTACGCAAACGACGCCAGCTCCAACCGGCGTTCCGGCACACCGAGATCACCCGGTACGTCGACATCATGCGCGACCAGGTCACCGCCGCCGTGAGCGGCTGGCGGCCCGGCCAGGTCCTCGACGTCCGCGAGGCGATGGTCCGGCTGTCCCTCGACATGCTGGCCGCGACCGTGTTCTCCGGCAGCATCGACGACGACGCCTTCCGCCGGCTCCGCGAGGACCTGTCGGTGGTCATGAACGGCGTCGGCGCCCGCATCATGCTGCCGGACTGGGTGGAGAAGCTCCCGCTGCCGGCCAACCGCCGCTTCACCGCGGCCCGTGACGCCGTCCGCGCGACGATCGACACGGCCGTCGCCGACCTGCGCTCCGCCGACCGGGACAGCGGCGACATGCTCTCCCTGCTGCTGCGGGCCACCGACGAGGAGACCGGCCGGCCGCTCACCGCCCACCAGATCTGCTCCGAGATCCTCACCCTGGCCGTGGCCGGCACGGAGACCACCGCGTCGGTCCTGTCCTGGGTGCTGTACGAGCTCGCCCGCGATCCCGGCATCGACGCCCGCGTCCAGGACGAGCTCGACACCGTCCTCGGCGACCGCCCCGTCACCTTCGACAATCTGTCCCAACTCCCGTACCTCGCAAGGGTGATCCGCGAGACCCTACGGCTCCATCACACCGGCTGGCTGGTCACCCGCCGCACGCTCACCGCCACCCGGCTGGGCGACTGGGAGATCCCGGCCGACACCGAACTGGCGTACTGCCAGCACGCGCTGCACCGCGACCCGGCACACTTCCCCGACCCGCTCGTCTTCGACCCCGACCGCTGGCTGGACGACAGCCGACAACTTCACGAGGAAACGTTCCTTCCCTTCGGTGCGGGCAAGCACAAATGCATCGGCGACCGCTTCGCCCTGGCCGAGATCACCACCGCGATCGCCACCCTGACCCGCGCCTGGCACCTCGACCTCACCACCGACCGCACCGTCCGCCCGGTAGCCCGCGCGACGGTCCGCCCCAGCACCCTCCGGATGACACCCCGACCCCGGACCCGCCGCCCGGCGACGACCTGACAGCGGGGCCGCCGAGCGCCGGCCGGCGGCGCTCGGCGGCGGTCGGGCCCGCGCCGTACGACGCGGGCCCGGCGATGGAATCCGGCCCTTTCCGGACTGGAGTAACGTGGCAATACCGAGCGCACCTCGCACGCCGTCAGCCGTTTCGGCGTCGCCCTCGGGGAACGGCAACGCCGGAGCGCTTCGTGTCCGGCCGGAAATGAGCCGCCCCACATGAGCCTGATGAGTCTCGGAGTACTCCACTCCTCCCGCAAGGAGAACGAGTTCCGTCTGCCGCTGCACCCCCGCCACCTCGACCGGATCGCCCCGGACATCCGGGAGCGAATCTTCCTCGAACAGGGCTACGGCGAACGGTTCGGCATCGCCGACGACGCACTGCGCCCCCTCGTCGGCGGCCTCCGTTCCCGTGAGCGCCTGGTCGCCGAGTGCGACATCATGCTGCTGCCCAAGCCCATGCACGCCGACCTCGCCGAGCTGCGCGAGGGTCAGGTGCTGTGGGGCTGGCCGCACTGCGTGCAGGACGAGAAGACGACGCAGATCGGCATCGACCGACGGCTGACCCTGATCGCCTGGGAGGCCATGAACCACTGGACCTCCACGGGCGCCTTCAGCGTCCACGTGTTCCACAAGAACAACGAGCTGGCCGGTTACTGCTCGGTGCTGCACGCCCTGCAGCTCGGCGGGCTGACCGGCAGCTACGGCCGTCGGCTGCGCGCGGTGGTCATAAGCTTCGGCGCCACGGCACGCGGCGCGGTCACGGGCCTGGGCGCCATGGGCGTCTCCGACGTCACGGTGCTCACGCAGCGCGCCGCCGCGGCCGTGGCCTCGCCGATGCCGTCGGTCGTGATGGGGCACTTCGAGGAGCAGGAGGACGATCCCTCCCGCCTCCAGGCGGTGACCGGGCTCGGGCCCGTGCCGCTCGCGCAGTACCTGGCCGGGTTCGACATCGTCGTCAACTGCGTCCTCCAGGACACCGACGCGCCGCTCATGTTCGTCAACAACGAGGAACTCGCCCTGTTCCAGCCGGGGACCTTCTTCATCGACGTGGCCTGCGACGAGGGCATGGGCTTCGCCTGGGCCCGGCCGAGCGGCTTCGGCGACCCGATGTCCACGGTCGGTCCGGGCTGCCACTACTACGCCGTGGACCACAGCCCGTCCCACCTGTGGAACTCCGCCACCTGGGAGATCAGCGAGGCGCTCCTGCCGTACCTGGGCACGGTCATGAGCGGCCCCAGCGCGTGGGACGACGACGTCACGGTGCGGAAGGCCATCGAGATCCGGGACGGTGTCGTCCAGAACCCGAAGATCCTCTCCTTCCAGCACCGGTCGGCCGCCTACCCGCACGGCCCCGAGGTCTAGAGATCCAGAGGTCATGAGGCAAGGCGGCCTGGCGGCCGGGCAGTTGGTGGCCCAGTGGTGGTCTAGCTCCGGTTGACCCCGGTGGCCACCGCGTGGCCGATGAAGAGGTAGACGAGGGCCGGCAGGCCGTAGTTGACCACGGTGCGCCAGTCCGCCGAGTGGATGGTGAACAGGTTGTGCGACCAGCCCGACAGCCAGTTGGCCGCGTCATGGACCCAGTCGACCGAGTTGTTCGCGGTGTTGGCGTCGAACAGATAGAGGGCGATCCACAGGATCAGGATCAGTGCCGCGATGTCCGCGATGACGGAGATGACCGTCCCCGCGGGGCTTCCGCCGTAGCGTGTGGACATGTTCAACGGATGGCCCGGAACGCCGAGTTGAAACCTCTCGGCGTCCGGTGCCGTCAGCGGCGGGCCAGTTGGCGCTCGCCGCCCGCGCCGGGCTGGTACGGCAGGCCGTAGTGCTTGAAGATCGCTTCCTCCTGGTCGGCGGGCAGCACGTCGTCGGTGCCGATCGAAGGGGCCTGCTTCACCAGGGCTTTGGGGTAGCCGACCCTGACGTAGTCCGGGCCCACGATCGCGTCGTCCAGGGGGACGAAGATCAGCCGGTGCCGCGTGGGCAGTCCGGTGCGGACGGTGGCCATGGCCGGCTCGTCGGTGGCGGTGTCCACGTACACGGCCTCAAGCACACCGATCTTGTGCGACTCCGCGTCCACGACGTCACGCTCACGCCACTCCCGGACATCGGCTGAGCGAATCATGACCTTCTCCTTCGGACGACTCGTCCACCAGCGGGTCCAGAGCGTCATTGCCGGGCCGGGGCCTGTTCGACCAGCGTAGTCCTCCCCCCATGACGCGGACAGTGACCGGGGTCGGCGGCTTGCCTGCGGGGGCGACCGGAGCGGAAGGCCGTCCGGCTGCCCAGGCACCCCAGGGCGAGCACCACGGCCACCCACACCAGCGCGCCGAACGCGGTCGAGCCGACAAGGACGTCGTACGACATCGTCGTGTCCTGCGCGGCGCCGCCGCCACCGCCACCGCCGAACATCCCGCCCAGGGCACCCAACGCACCAATGCCACCAACGCTCGCCCCGGCGCCCTGCCCACCGCCGAGCCCGCTGCTCATCGCCGAGTCCGGCACGCTGATCGTCCCGTGCGCAAGGGTGGTGACCAGCACGAACGCGATCAGTGCCGCCGCTCCGGCACCGGCTGCCCGGGCGCCCAACTCGCTTGCGGTGAGCGGACGTTGCCGCAACCGCCGCGAGAACACCAGCCACAGCACCACGGACCCGACCAGCGTCACCCCGAGCGGCGCGACCGAGGCCGCCCCGCTCATCGACGGGCTCATCCCGCCTCCGCCGCCGAAGAGACCGAACAGCATCGAACCCATCGACCCCGAACCCCCCGCGCCCCCGGCGGAGTTGACCGACCCGGCACTCAATGACCCGCCAACTGCCATGGCAGCCAGGGCCATTGCCATCGTGCCCGGCATCCGACCGAACCGGCCGCGATCAACGCGGCGACGAGGAAACGGACTTGCTTCGTACGGGCGGCCATCGCCGCGAGCATCTGGACGGGGCTGGGCAGATACCCGTCCGCCGAACCGTGGTGCTCGGAGACGGTGATCCGCGCACAGCCGAGCCCGTCGGCCCACTCGGCCATGTCGAGGGCGGCCGCGTACCGGTCGGCCATGGTCGTACCGGCCGACTCCGGGTTGCGGAAGTCGAAACGAAGAGCGAACCCCATGCCCGGACGATTCATTGTCCGAGAATATGGTTCTCCATAAACAGAACGCAATATCCGCGAAACGAAAGCATTCTTCTCAGCCCGGGGCAGGTGGAAGCCGATGTTCCCCCAGGGGCTACCGAGGAGTAACCGCTTCGCCCTACGCTGCTGCCGCCAACAAGGCTCCAACTAGGCCACGGCGAAGGGGACTTGAGACTCATGAAGGCGATAAGACGGCTGGCGGCGTTGCTGGGCACTGCCGCCCTGCTGCTGACGGGGGCCGCGGGCAACGCCCATGCGGCGGCGGCGAAGTTCTCCGAGACGACGACGATCGGGACGCACAACGCGTACGAGAAGGACAAGTACACGTACTGGGCACAGGCGTTGGACTCCGGGGCCTCACTGCTCGAACTGGACGTCTACGTCGACAGTCTGAGCAAGCGGTGGCGGGTCAGCCACAGCGACCTGTTCTCCAACGACAACAACTGCGAGTACGCGAGCACCCCCGCCGACCTGTACAGCAAGGCCACCGACCAGGACCTCGGCAGTTGCCTGGACAACATGGCCGCCTGGAACACCCTGCACCCGGACCACGCGCCCATCATCATCAAGGTGGAGATGAAGGTGGGCTTCAACCAGACCATCGGTCTCGGCCCGACCGCGTTCGACACCCTGGTCTCGCAGAAACTCGGCAGCAGCGTCTACAAGCCGTCCGACCTGCTCGGCTCCTCCTACTCCACGCTCGACGCGGCGGCCCAGGCGAACGCGTGGCCCTCACGCGACGACCTCAAGGGCAAGTTCGTCTTCGAACTGATCCCCGGCACGGTCGAGCAGGCCAACCCGTTCGACCACTACTGGACGGACCAGGAGTACGGCGACCATCTGCGCGACCTGTACGCGGCCGGCACGATCGCGCAGGCGCAGGCCTTCCCGGCGGTACTGGGCGCGGCGAACGGCGATCCGAGGGCGAGCCGTTGGACGTCCGACACCTCGATCCGCCCCTGGTTCGTGTTCTTCGACGGTGACGCGGCGACGTACGTCAACAACGGCTACGACACGTCGTTCTACTCCACGAACCACTACATCCTGATCATGACGGACGCGTACGCGGTGGCCCCGGCGATCTCCTCAACAGCCCCCACAGACGCGGAGGTTGCCGCCAAACTGGCCCTGCTGGCGGCGGACCACGCGAGCGTGATCACCTCGGACTGGTCGGCGAAGTCGGCGTCGGTCCTCAGCTCGGCGGCCACCAGAAGCTGAGGTTCCGGATCCCGGGGACGGGGCACAAGTCCCCCATGTTGCATGGCATCGACGTAAGCGCGTACCAGTCCACCGCGTATGGCACGGACGGCTCCTCCTTCGTCTTCATCAAGACGACGGAGGGCCATTCGTACGTCAACCCCAGACTCACGGCCCAGACGAAAACGGGCCGTGACGCGGGACTGGTCGTCGGCTTCTACCACTTCCTCTGGCCGGGCAACATCACAGCCCAGGCCGAGTACTTCGTCAGCAAGGCCCCGGAAAAAGCAGGCGACTTGCTGGCCGTCGACTGGGAGACAACAGGCGACGGCACCCACGCCACGAACGCGGAGAAGGACAGCTTCATCCGCAAGGTGAAGGCCCTCCGCCCGAACAACCGGGTCATCCTCTACTGCAACCGCAGCTTCTGGCTCACCATCGACAAGACCTCCTACGCGGGCGACGGCCTGTGGATCGCCGACTACACGACAGCCGGCAAGCCCCGCATCAAGGCGGACTGGAAGTTCCACCAGTACACCTCGGACCCCCACGACAAGGACGTCGCCGACTTCACGACCAAGGCGGCCTTGCAGACGTGGGCGAAGGACGCCTGATGGTCGTGTGAGCCGGCCCCTCAGCCGCTGAAGGCCCTTCAGCCCTTGAAGTCCCCCGTCCGCTCCGGCGAAGCCTCCGCCAGTCCCTTCTCGATCCCGTCCACGCCCTCCCGCAGCCCGTACACCGGCGTCCCCGGCTGCTGGCGCCAGGACTCGTCGAGGCTGCCCGAGTCGACCGTGTCGAAGCCGAGGTCGTCGATCAGGGCCCGGACCACGCGCTTCGCGGCCTCGTCGTCGCCGGCCACCGGGAGGGCGAGGCGGTCGGGGGCGCCGGCCGGGCGGGGGCGGTCCAGGATGTCCTGGGCGTAGGTGCCGTTGAAGGCCTTGATCACGGTGTGGCCGATCTGCTGCGCCGTCCAGCGGCTCTCGGTATGGCCCTCGTCGAGGATGGCGTCGATCCGGCCGTCCCGCCCGGGGTAGTAGTTCCCGGTGTCGATGACCGCGACGTTCTCCGCCGCGCCGTCGAGGAAGCCCTTGGGCAGGTTCGGGACCGCCTTCAAGGGGACGGTGACCACGACGACCTCGGCCCCGGTCGCCGCCTCCTCGACCGGTACAGGTGTGGCGCCCGTCTCCTCGGCCAGCACGGTGAGTGTCTGCGGGCCGCGCGAGTTGGCGACGGAGACGTCGTGACCGAGCGCGGTGAGCCGCCGGGTGAGGTTGCCGCCGATGTTGCCCGCGCCGATGATGCCGATCTTCATGACAGACCCTTCGCCGATCCAGAATCCATGCACACGCATGCGTCTGATGGGCCTCAACCTCGGGCCGTCATCGGCTATTCCGGGCCCCCGCCATACGAGTGACAGGCGACAAGAAACAGTGACGGCGAGCAACGGTCGACCGACTCCCCGGAACCTACTCCCCGAACGGATCCTCCCAACTCCGCCCGCAGCACCTCCGCGGCCGTCTGTGCATCCCCCTCCGCTGCCGGGCCGGGAGCGGCTGCTCGACGCGCTGGACGGGCTGCGCCGGGAGCATTCGCAGCTGGCTGCGGTCCTGGTCACCCACCACCTGGAGGAACTGCCCGTCGGCACCACCCACGCCCTGCTCCTGCGCGACGGCCGCCCCTCGCGCAGGGCCAGGCGGCGGACGTCCTCACCAGTGACCAGGTCGGCAAGTGCTTCGACCTGCCGTTCGTCCTGGAACGGCACGAGGGCCGCTGGAGCGTACGGATCAGGAGCGGCCGCCGGCCATGACTCACCACCGGACATGACGGAAGGGGCGCCCGTCCACCGTAGGACGGGCGCCCCTTCCGAACGATCGGGTCACTTGTTCAGGTGGGCCCAGAACTCGTCGAACGACAGGACCTTGTCCCCATTGAGGTCCCGGCTCTTGATGATCGCCTCGGCGACCGTCTCGGTCACGTTCCAGTCGCCTCCCTGGGCCAGGGCGGTCTTGAACTCGGCCGCGGTGATGACACCGTCACCGTCCGTGTCGATCCGCTGGAAATGCTTGCGTGCTTCCTCGATGTCCGCCACCGGATCCGCCCCTTCGTAACGCTTTACCGCCTGTTGACGGAGGCCAGACTAACCGGCCGCGCGAGCCCGCAGCGCGGCGACCACCCACGCGAACTCCTCCCGGTGCGCCGCCGCGGGCCCCGCGCCCTTCACCGTGGACAGCAACTCCCGGTACCGGGCGAGCCGGTCGTTGGACGCCGACTCCATCCGTTCGAGTACGACGGCCGGGTCGCCGCCGTCCCCGAGCACCTCCCGCAGGATCGCCTCCGCCTCCGGCGACTCGGGGGCGATGCCCCGCTCCCTGGCTTCCGCGCCCAACTGCACCAGCCGCATGGGAAACCAGGTGGACCGCCCGCGGACGGCGATGCGGTCCTGGTCCGACGCGTTGAACTCCATGACCTGGCGCATCTGCGCCCGGAACTCCGGGTCCTGCACCAGCTCCGCCAACTCCACCCAGGCGTCGACCTGTTCGGGGGTCGGGTCGTCCGGGAGGTCCGACGCGATGGAGCGCATCCGCTCCTCGATGGCCGGATCGACGGTGTCGAGCCCGTGGAACAGTTCGTCCACGAACTCCTCCATGATCCGCTTCCGTTCGGCTGCCGACAGCCGTGCCAACTTGTTCATGAACGTCATCTCCTCCGCGGTCGAACCGCGTCTCGCGACGGTCGACAGCACCGCACGGGTCACCCTCAGCGACCTGATCTGCGCGTCCAGCGCCACCACATGCGCGGCGGCCACCTCCGCGACGGTCGTCTCACCGGCCAGCACCTTGCGCACGTCGTCCAGGCCGAGGCCCAACTCCCGCAAAGTACGGATCAGTTCGAGACGGGCGGCGGACTCGGCGTCGTAGAGCCGGTAGCCGCCTGCGGAGCGGGTCACCGGGGTGAGCACGCCCTCGTCCGACCAGTAGCGGATGGTGCGCACGGTCAGTCCGGTGGACCTGGCCAGTTCCCCGATGGTGAGGAGTCCGGTGCCGTCATCGATCATGTTGGTGAGTGTGGGCCTTCCAGTGGGTGGAGACTCAAGCGGCGCAAGGAGCTTGGTGATGGAGACTCTTCGGGACATTCTCGACGCGGTGGCCCGGGACGACCTCCCGCCGCCGGACGGCCGTACCGTCGTCGTCCCGCAGATGTCCGAGCGGGACGCGGGGGTGCTCGCCTTCACCGCGCACGCGGTCGTCTTCGTCGACGAGGATCCGCAGTGGGTCCACGACACCCTGGCCGCCGTGCCGTGCGACGCGCTCGCGGCGCCGATGAACCCGCGGTTCCTGACGGCCCTGCTCGACCGGACGGGCCGCAGGGCGGAGACGATCGACGCGATGCTCGTGGGTTCCCCGCTGCCGGGCGAACCGCCGCTCCCGCTGCGGGAGATCACGGACGGCGACCATCCGCGGATCGTGTACGCCCGCGGCCGGCGCGACGACGTGCGCGCGTGGACGACGGACGGCGGTGTGCTCGAGCTGGTCGCCACGCCCGCCCCGCGCAGGCCCGACCTGTGGGACGGCGGCGCGAGCGACCGCATCGCCGACGTGCTGCT
>NZ_JBHXME010000003.1:0-182612 GCF_042721125.1 Streptomyces sp. NPDC058469 | reverse complement strand
GCGGTGTGCTGGTGCTGGGCCGCGGGGTCGCGGGCCGGCTGGAGGTCTCCGTCGAGATCGACGAGGACATACGGCACCGGGGCCTGGGCCGCGCCCTGGTGGCGGCGGCCCGCCACCTCACCGCGGAGCCGCTGTGGGCGCAGGTCGCGCCGGGGAACGCCCGCAGCATGCGGGCGTTCCTGGCGGCGGACTACCGTCCGGTGGGTTCGGAAGCGGTGCTGCTCAGCGCCCGACAGTCGTCGGTACCGCAGGCGTGAGTGCCACGGGCGTCAGTGCCACGGGCGGTAGTTCGGGTTGCTCTCGCAGTCGCTCATGATCTCGACCTTGGTCTTCTTGTCGACCGGGCAGACGCCGATGACGTACTGCCGCGCGATCCCGCCGGGAAAGGCGACCTCGACCTGGTCGGCCCACTTGTGGGTGTCGCCGATGGTCTTGTTGACGTCCACGCCGCCCGGGGCGTCGATGTAGTAGTTGTAGCCCGACTTGTACCAGGTCTTGTACAGGTCGTGGTCGTACGTCGTCGAGACGTACGGCGAGGGCTGGTTGACCAGGACGTACTTCTCGACGTCGTACTGGCCGTTGACGACGTCCTTGGGGGCGAAGCCCTGGTCGAAGACGATCGCGGGCCCGCGGCTGTCGCTGCGGTAGAGGGTGCCGCAACTCGTGCGCCACACCGGGTCCGGGGTGATGCGGCTGATGTCCACGCGCTGGTCGACGGCGGCCATCGCGGGGTCGGCGACCACGGGGCAGGCGGGCGCGGCGGCCCTGGCCGGGGTGTGGGCGGGGACGGTGGCGGCGGTCGTGGCGAAGACGGCCGCGAGGGACAGGACGGCGGCAGCGGTCCGCCGCCGCAGGTGAAGGGTGATCATGCGGGGCACGATCCCGGTTCCGCGGCGGCGGGCTGTGGATCATCACTCGTATGGGGGCGTGTCCAACTGACCGGATTTCAGCGGAGAATCAGCGAGCTTCAGCGGAAGATGCCGGTGTGGCCCAGCGAGTAGCGGCCCGGCTGCGGATAGACCGCGAGGCCGTGCGGGCCGCCGCCGACCTTGATGCGGGCGAGCTGGGTGCCGGTGCGGGTGTCGATGGCGTAGACCTCGGAGTTGTAGCGGCCGGACAGCCACAGGACCTTGCCGTCCGCCGAGACGCCGCCCATGTCGGGGCTGCCGCCGTTGGGCAGGTGCCACTTCTTCGTCAGCTTGTTCTTGGTGAAGTCGAAGATGGAGATGGTGCCTTCGCCGCGGTTGGAGATGTACATCTCGCGCGAGTCCCGGCTGATGTACAGGCCGTGGCAGCCCTTGCCGGTGGGCAGGAACTCCGGCTTGGCGAAGGTGTCGCCGTCGAGGACCCACATGCCGTTGGCCATCATGTCGGCGATGTAGAACTTCTTGCCGTCGGGCGAGATCTTGACGTCCTGCGGCATCGAGCCGTGGAACGGCAGTTTCTGCTGCCCGACGACCTTCATCTTCTCGGTGTCGACCTTGAGCAGTTCGCCGCTGAACTCGCAGGAGACGATGAAGTACCGGCCGTCCGGGGAGAAGTCGGCGTGGTTGACGCCGTAGCAACCGACGTGGACGGCCTTCACCGTCTTCATCGTGTGCGCGTCCCGGAACACCAGCTGCCGGTCGAGCGAGGCCATGACGATCGCATACCTGCCGTTGGGCGTGAAGTACAGGTTGTACGGGTCGTGCACGTCAACGGGCTTGCCCGCCCTGCCCGTTCGCGGGTCGATCGGGGTGAGGGTGTTGCCCCGGTCGTTGTTGACCCAGAGCGTCTTCAAGTCCCAGGAGGGGACGACGTGTTGGGGCTGGACGCCGACCGGGATGGTCTCGACGACCCGGTACGTCCTCGGGTCGATCACCGAGACCGTGTTGGAGTTGGTGTTGGGGACGTAGACCCGGGAGGGGAAGTCCTTGACCACCGGGGAGAGCCGGCCCGGGCGGTCGGCGGCGTACACGTCGGCCGGGTCGAGCACCGGCGGCATACCGGGCAGCGCCCGCGCGACCCGCGCCTTCTTCTGCTGCTGCGGCTGGAGCGCGGCCTTGGTGCCGAGGGCCTCGTCGGCGTGGTCCTGCGATCCGCAGCCGGCGAGGGCGGCCAGCGTGGCGAGGGCGGCGCCGGTGACCAGGACGCGGGCGGCGCGGGTGAGGGGGATGTGTCGCATCAGCTCAGCAGCTCCGTGGTCGTCACCGCGCGCAGTCCGCGGCGGTCGAGTTCTTCCAGTACGGCGGGGAGCGCGGCGACCGTGTCGGCATACCCGAAATGCATGCTGACGACCGACCCGTTGCGGACCTCGGCGAGCACCTTGCGGGTGACGGCGGGGGCGCCGGGCTCGGTGAAGTCGAGGGAGTCGACGTCGTAGGACAGCACGTGCGGGTAGCCCACGCGGTGGGCCAGGCGCTGGACGAGCGGGGACGCGGCCGGGGCGCGCGAGGGCCTGAACCAGGTGCCGATCGAGCCGGTGAGCCGCTTGAGGCGGTCGGCGCAGCCGGTGATCTCGGCCAGGGCGTCGGCCTCGGACAGGGTGTTGACGGCGATGTGCCGCTGGGTGTGGTTGCCGAGGTCGTGGCCGCCGTCGAGGATGCGGCGGGCCATCTCGGGGTGGGTGTCGAGCCAGGTCCCGACGGCGAGGACGGTGACGTGGGCACCGTGTTTCTCGGCCTCGGTGAGAAGGGCGGTGGCGATCCTGGGGTCGCCCTGGCCGTGGAAGGTGAGCGCGATCTTGGGGTGGTCGCGGGGTCCGTGCGTGATCTGCGCGGGCTGTTGGGGGAAGGCGCGGGGCGCGGGGGCGGTGAGCGGCGTCGCCTTGGCGGCGGGCGCCGGTCCACCGGCGGAGGCGTGCGTGGGGGCGGCGGGGGATGGGGCGGAGCCGGTCGTGGCACATCCGGCGGCGAGAGCGCCCCCGGCGACGAGCCCGGCACCCACACGCAACGCCGTACGGCGGTCGGTCGTGGTCACCCGGACCATTTAAGGGGCGTTGGGTAAGAAACCGGGGCATTGACCCGATTGGGGGAATCTCACGGGTCGCGCCTCGAAGGGTCGTCCGCGCGAGGGTGCCCGGCACCCCGAACCGCCGTACACACAGGGGGTGTTGAGGTGTTCAGCGGTCGGCGACGCGCATCTCGAACCACGTGGTCTTGCCGCGCGGCAGCAGATCGACGCCCCAGCGGTCGGAGAGCTTGTCGACGAGGAACAGGCCCCGGCCGCTCAGGTCCATCTCCTGGACCGGCATCAGACAGGGCAGGCCGCGGGAGGGGTCGCGGACCTCGACGCGGATCCAGCCGCGGCGGCGCTTCATCCGCAGGCCGAACACCCGGGCACCCGTGTGCCGTACGGCGTTTCCGACGAGTTCCGAGACGAGTAAGACGGCGTCCTCGGTCAGTTTCGGGCCGAGCCCCCAGTGGCGCAGAACGACGATCTGAGTGAGTCGGCGGGCCGCGGCGGCGGACTCGGGGCGGGACGGGAGCGGAACTTCAGCCTCCGTCGGATTGCCGAACAACTCGATCGCCTTGAGTGCCCGCTCGTCCTCGACCGCAGGCGACCAGCGCGCCGCGGTCGCACGGCCTTGTCCCCGCGGCTGTCCGATACCTTCCAGCCCCGCCATGCGTCCATCATGGCCGCCCCGAACGGGCTCCGGGGCGGTTCCGGAGGAATACGCCCCCCGGAAGCCCCCGTTCCGCGACATCCGATTGGCATGTGCCACCGTCATTTCAGGGCTTGCGACAGCCCCTCCGACCTGCGGTGAAGGCTCTGTTGGAGGCAATCGACAGGCTCCCTCGACAAGGCAGGCTTAAGGTCACGTTAAGGTTCCCATAAACCGACCCGCCGAGGGACCTGTATGAGACATCACGTCAATTGCAAGCGGTTGAGCGGTATTTGACGGCCCGGTTCAGAGGAACTTCGCCTTGCCGGGGCCCTCTTCGACGAAGCTCCGCATCCCGCGCTCACGGTCCTCGGTCGCGAACAAGCCCGCGAACCACGTGCGCTCGACGGCGAGACCCGTCTCGATGTCCGTCTCCAACCCCGTGTCGATCGCCTCCTTCGCCGCACGCAACGCGATCGCCGGACCCTGCGCCAACCGCGCCGCCCACACGTGCGCCTCGCTGTACACCTCGGCGGCGGGGACGAGCCGGTCGACGAGACCCAGCGCCAACGCCTCATCGGCCTTGACCATACGACCGGTGAAGATCAGGTCCTTCGCCTTCGACGGACCGATCAGACGGGCCAGCCGCTGCGTGCCGCCCGCCCCCGGAATCAATCCGAGGAGGATCTCCGGCTGCCCCAACTTCGCGTTGTCCGCCGCGATCCGGAAGTCCGCACACAACGCCAACTCGCAACCCCCACCCAGCGCATAGCCCGTGATGGCGGCCACGACCGGCTTGGGGATACGCGCCACCACACTGAACGACTCCTGCAACGCCCGCGACCGCACGACCATCGCCGCATGGTCCATCCGCTGCATCTCCTTGATGTCCGCCCCCGCCGCGAACACCTTCTCCCCGCCGTACACCACCACCGCCCGCACGTCGTCGCGACGCGTGGCCTCCTCGGCGAGTTCCTTGAGGCGGTCCTGGGTGGCGACGTCCAGCGCGTTCATCGGCGGCCGGTCGAGGCGGATGGTGCCGACGCCCTCGGCTACCTCGAAGTGAAGTGTCATGGTCCGCCTCAGCTGTCGTAGTCGACGGCGAGGGTGTCGGACACGGGGAAGGTCTGGCAGGTGAGGACGTAGCCGGCGTCGACCTCGGCGGGTTCGAGGGCGTAGTTGCGCCGCATGTCCGCCGTGCCGTCGGTGACCAGCGCGCGGCAGGTGCCGCAGACGCCGCCCTTGCAGGCGAAGGGCAGGTCGGGCCGGGTCTTCTGGGCACCGTCGAGGATCGAACGGTCCCTGGGCAGCGCCGAGTTGGTGGTGCGGCCGTCGAGGGTGACGGTGACCTGGCTGACGGGGCCGTCGTAGGCGGCGTCGACGTGACGGTTCGGCCGTACGGGCTCGTCGTCGGCGTAGAACAGCTCCTGGTGGACGCGTTCGGCGGGGACGCCGAGTCCGGAGAGGACCTGATGGGCGTCGCGGACCATGCCGTGCGGGCCGCACAGCCACCAGTGGTCGGCGGTGTCCACGTCGACGAGGGCGTCCACGAGCGCGGTGAGACGGTCGGCGTCGAGGCGGCCGGAGAGGATCTCCGCCTCGCGCGGTTCGCGGGACAGGATGTGCGCCAGCTGGAAACGGCCGGGGTACAGGTCCTTCAGGTCGGCGAGGTCGTCGGCGAACATCACGGTGTCGCTGCGTCGGTTGCCGTAGAAGAGGGTGACGCGTGAGCGGGTGTCGGCGGCGAGGACGGATTCCGCGATGGAGAGCATCGGGGTGATTCCGGAGCCGGCGGCGATCAGGACGTGGTGGCCGGGGAGGGTCAGGTCCGGGGTGAAGGCGCCGGCGGGGGCCATCACCTCGACGGTGTCTCCGGGGCGTACGTCGTTGACCAGCCAGGAGGAGAACAGGCCGCCGGGGACGACCCGTGCGCCGATGCGGGGGCGCGCGCCCGCCGGGGAGCAGATGGAGTACGAGCGGCGCTCGTCGCGGCCCTCGACTTCGCGGCGGAGGGTGAGCGACTGGCCGGGCCGGTACGCGAACTCCTCGGCGAGGTGGTCGGGAATGTCGAAGCTGATGGCGGCGGCGTCCTCGCACAGCGGCTCGACGGCGGCGACCCGCAGGGCGTGGAAGGCCGGGCGCCGGCGCGCCGGGCGGGCGGGAGTGGTGGGGGCCGGGGCGGTCACTGGTCCACCGTCCTTTTCACGGGCGGGAGTTGGGGGTTCTCCGCGAGACGGACCTGGGGGCTCGTCACGAGTGGGCGTCGGGAGCCCACCACGAGCGGGAGCTGAGGAATCACCGCAGGCGGAAGTCGGCGGCTCCCCACGGGCGGGACCTGGCGGCTCACCGCGAGCGCAGAAAGGGAACTCGCCACGAGCAGGAGCTGAGGAATCGCCGCAGGCGCAAGGTGGGGGCTTGCCGCGAGCGGGGGTTGGGGGCTCTCCGCGAGCGCGAGCAGGCGTTGGGGGCTCGCCATCAGATCTCCTTGACGTACTCGAACGGCTCGCGGCAGGCGCGGCACCGCCACAGGGCTTTGCAGGAGGTCGCGGCGAAGCGCGAGGTCTCCTCGGTGTCCGCCGATCCGCAAAGGGGGCACGGCACCGTACGACGGGTCGGCGACAGCGTGAGCGTGAGCGGACCTCGGGGGGCGGCACCCGGCGGGGCGATGCCGTGTTCGGCGAGCTTGCGGCGGCCGGCCGGGGTGATCCAGTCGCTGGTCCAGGGCGGGTTCAGGACCGTGCGGATCTCCACGCGCGCGTACCCGGCGTCCCGCAGCCGTGCGGCCACCTCGGCGCGCATCTCGGCCATGGCGGGGCAGCCGGAGTAGGTGGGCGTCAGGCTCGCGACGACCGTCCCGTCCGCCTCGATCTCGACCTCGCGGAGCACCCCGAGGTCAGCGAGGGTGAGCATGGGCATCTCGGGGTCGGACACCTGCGCGGCGACCGACCGGGCACGCCGCGCGTCGAGCAGGGCGGTCACCATGTCGCCTCCGGGTGCGCGCGGGCCACGCTCTGGAGTTCGGCCAGCAGCGGGGCCAGGTGGTCGGTGTGGTCGCCGTGGCGGCCATGTCCGGGGACCGGTGCCGCCTCGGGCAGGGCGAGCCCGGCGGCGTCGGTGACCTGCCGGAGCACGGCCAGGACTTCGGTCCTCAACTCGCCGTCGCCCGCGAAGAGTTCGTCCACGTACGGCGCGATGCCGGTCAGCGCGTCACGCATCCGCCGTTGCGACTCCTCGGTGCCGTCGCCCAGCCGGACGACCCACTCGGCGGAGTACTGACGGTGGTACGCGAGCTCCTTGACGCCCTTGGCGGCGATGGCGGCCAGCACCGGGTCCGAGGTGGTGACGGCGAGCCGCTCGAAGAGCGCGAGCCGCCAGGAGGACAGCACCAGCAGCCGGGTGATGGAGAACGCGAAGTCCCCGTTGGGGAGTTCGGCCAGCCGTACGTTGCGGAAGTCGTCGGCGTCGCGGAAGTAGGCGTACGCGTCCTCGTCGCGTCCGGTGCCGTCCACCTGACCGGCGCGGGCGTAGAGGAGGCGGGTCTGGCCGAGCAGGTCGAGCCCGATGTTGGCCAGCGCCACCTCCTCCTCCAACTCCGGGGCGGCCGTGCACCATTGGGCCAGCCGCTGCGCGCTCACCAGCGCGTCGTCGCCAAGTGCCAGGCAGAACGCGGCCAGTTGGGCGGAGTCCGTCCCGTCCGGCACGGTCTGGTCGACGCCGTACAGCGGGTCCTCGAAGCCGGTACCGAACGCCCAGCGGGCGTCGCTGTCGTCATGCCCCTCGACCAGGGACAGATAGACGTGGTCGTCACTCATTCCCTGCTCCTAGATGTGGGGGACGTCGTCGGGGATGTCGTAGAACGTGGGGTGGCGGTAGACCTTGTCGGCGCTCGGCGCGAAGAAGGGGTCCTTCTCGTCGCGGGTCGAGGCGGCGATGTGCTCCGAGCGCACGACCCAGATGGACACTCCCTCGTTGCGCCGCGTGTAGAGGTCGCGGGCGTGGGTGAGCGCCATGGCGTCGTCGGCGGCGTGCAGCGAGCCGACGTGGACGTGGTTCAGGCCGCGCTTTCCGCGGACGAACACCTCGTACAGGGGCCAGTCCTGCGTCATGCCGCCGCTCCTTCGGTCTTCTGCGTACGGGCGGCCTGCTTGGCCGCGTGGGCGGTGGCCGCCTCCCGGACCCAGGCGCCCTCCTCGTGGGCGGCCCGGCGGCGGGAGACCCGCTCGGCGTTGCGCGGTCCGTCGCCGCTGATCACGCGCTGCAACTCGGACCAGTCGGGGGTGCCGAAGTCGTGGTGGCCGCGCTCGGCGTTCCAGCTCAACTCCGGGTCGGGCAGGGTGACTCCGAGCTTCTGGGCCTGCGGGACCGTCATGTCCACGAAGCGCTGGCGCAGTTCGTCGTTGCTGTGCCGCTTGATCTTCCAGGCCATGGAGCGCGCCGAGTTGGGCGAGTCGTCGTCGGGCGGACCGAACATCATCAGCGACGGCCACCACCAACGGTCCACGGCGTCCTGGACCATGGCCCGCTGGCCGTCCGTGCCGCGCATCATCGTGAGCAGCAACTCGTAGCCCTGACGCTGGTGGAAGGACTCCTCCTTGCACACCCGCACCATGGCCCGCGCGTACGGCCCGTACGAACAGCGGCACAGCGGCACCTGGTTGCAGATCGCGGCGCCGTCCACGAACCAGCCGATCACACCGACGTCGGCGAAGGTCGGCGTCGGGTAGTTGAAGATCGACGAGTACTTCTGCCGGCCCTCGATCAGGGCGTCGGTCAGCTCCGCGCGGTCCGCGCCCAGGGTCTCGGCGGCCGAGTACAGATACAGTCCGTGTCCGGCCTCGTCCTGCACCTTCGCGAAGAGGATCGCCTTGCGGCGCAGGGAGGGGGCGCGGGTGATCCAGTCGCCCTCCGGCTGCATCCCGATGATCTCCGAGTGGGCGTGCTGCGCGATCTGGCGGATCAGGGTCCTGCGATAGCCGTCGGGCATCCAGTCGCGGGGCTCGATCCGCTGGTCCTTCGCGATCGTGGCATCGAACTGCTCCTCGAGCCGCGCTTCGTCCCAGCCGGCGGCTGACGCCTCCGTGCCTGTGCTGGTCATCGACACACCAACTTCCCTACCGACCATTCGTTCGGTACCTAGTCTGATGGGTTTCCCCCGGCGAGGCAAGACCTGCCGAGTGAATGGCTGGTCACCGGCCCTCGAACGACGGCTCCGCCCGCGCGAGAAACGCCTCTACGGCGGCCCGGTGGTCCCGCGTCGCCCCCAGCCGCTCCTGCGCCGCCGCCTCCCGCTCCAGCACGGTGGCGAGGCTCGCGCCGGGCGCGTCCCGCAGCAGCGCCTTGACCTCCGCGTACGCGACGGTGGGCCCGGCGGCCAGCCGCCTGGCCAGGGCAAGTCCCTCCGCAGCTGCCTCGCCGTCCGGTACGACCCGGTGCACCAGCCCCCACCGCTCCGCGTCCTCGGCGCCGAAGCGATCGCCGAGCAGCATCAGCGCGGCGGCCCGCGACGGACCGACCGCCTGCGCCAGCGCACCGCTCAGCCCGCTGTCGGCGGCCAGCCCGATCCCGGTGAACGCGGTGGCGAACCGGGCCCCCTCGGCCGCGACCCGCACATCCGCGCACAGCGCCAGACCGAGACCTGCCCCGACGCAGGCACCCTCGACGGCCACGACCACCGGCTGGGTCAGCGCGTGCAGCGCCTCCACCAGGGGGTTGTACTCGTTCCGTACGCAGGCGAAGGCGGAATCGGGCCCGGTCTCCAGCGCGCGGGCGTGCTCCTTGAGGTCCTGTCCCACGCAGAAGTGCTTGCCCCGCGCGGTGAGCAGCACGGCACGGACGTGTTCGCCGTCGCTGCGCACCCGGCGTACGGCGGCCAACAGCCCGCTCCGCAGGGAGACATCAAGCGCGGGCCTGCGCAGTTCGATGGTGGCGACACCGGCGTCCAGGCGGTAGCCGACGCCATCCCCTGTCTGCTCCACGCTCACTCCCACGTGTAGAACCCCTGTCCCGTCTTGCGGCCCAGTTCACCGCGGGCGACCTTGTCGCGCAGGAGTCGGGGCGGGGCGAAGCGCTCGCCGAGGGTGGAGTGCAGGTATTCGGCGATGGCCAGGCGTACGTCGAGTCCGACCAGGTCGGTCAGGCGCAGCGGCCCCATGGGGTGCTTGTAGCCGAGGCTCATCGCGTCGTCGATCGCCTCCGGCGCGGCGACGCCCTCCTCGACCATGCGGATCGCCTCCAGGCCGAGCGCCAGTCCGAGGCGGCTGCTGGCGAACCCGGGCGAGTCCTTGACGGTCACGTCCTTCTTGCCGAGGGCGTGCGTCCAGTCGAGGGCGGCACGGACGACGGCCGGCTCGGTGGACGGCGCGACGACGATCTCGACCAGGGCCGAGGCGGGCACCGGGTTGAAGAAGTGCATGCCCAGGAAACGGCCGGGCCGGGTGAGCGCGGAGGCGAGTTCGGTGACCGAGAGGGAGCTGGTGTTGGTGGCCAGCACGGTCGTCGCGCCCACCGCCTGCTCGGCCGCGGCCAGCACGCGGGCCTTGAGCCCGGCGTCCTCGGGGACGGCCTCGACGACGAGGTCGGCGTCGGCCTGCAGGCCGTCGACGGAGTCCACCATGGTGACGCGGGCAAGCACCTGCTCGGCGGGTTCGCTGAGCAGGCCCCGCTCGGCAGCTCGCTTGAGGCCGGTGGCGACCCGGTCCAGCGCGGCTGCCGAGGCGGCCTCGCCGCTCTCCACGACGGTCACGGACGAACCGGCGGCCGCGAAGGACTGCGCGATACCGGCGCCCATCCGGCCGCCGCCGATCACACCGACAACTGCGGGGGCGGAGTGGGGTGTTGGGCTCATGCTCGGCTGCTCCTCTTCTCCAAGCCCCTTTTATTCAAGAAGCGTGTCATACGGTCCCTCTTGTCCTGCCCCTCGAAGAGCACGGCCTGCGCGAGGTCGTCGGCGACCGGGTGGGCGCCGGGTGAGTCGACGACGAGCTTGGTGAGCCGGAGGGCCGTGGCCGACGAACGGGCCATGCGGTCGAGCAGCGCGTGCGCCTCGTCCAGCAGCTTGTCCGCCGGTACGACGTCGATGACCAGCCCGGCGGCCAGAGCGGCGGGCGCGTCGAGGTTCCGTCCGGCGAGCAGCACCTGCTTGGCGACGGACTCGCCGACCAGCTCGGGCAGCCGCCAGCAGGCACCGGCCGCGGCGAGGATGCCGAGCCCCGGCTCCGGGTTGCCGAAGACGGCGTCCGGTCCGGCGATACGGAGGTCGCAGGCGTGCGCCAAGTCGGCGCCGCCGCCCAGCGCCCAGCCGTCCACCGCGGCGAGGGTCGGCATCGGCAGCCGGCGTACCCGCTCGAAGAGCCGGCTGTTGATGCCCCGCAGAGCCTCGTCCCGCCCGCGTGCCAGCAGCTCGGCGATGTCGGCGCCGCCCGCGAAGACGCCGCCGTGTCCGGTGAGCAGGAGCAGCTTGGGGTTCTGCTCCAACTGGTCGCAGACGGCGTGCAGTTCGCGGATCATCAGGCCACTGATGGCGTTGCGGGCCTCGGGGCGGTGCAGGGTGACCACGACGCGGTCCTCGCGGTCCTCGACGAGGAGGGTCTCGTACGGGGTGCCGGTGGGGGAACTCGGGCCGATGTCGGGGGAGTTCGGGTCGAAGGCAGGCGCGCTCGGCCCAGTGATGCGGGAACTCGGTCCAGCGTCAGGAGAGTTCGGACCGGTGGCGGCGGAACTCGGGTCACTGGTAGGGGCGCTCACACCAGCGACGGGCACGCTCGACCCGACGGAGGGGTAACTCTGCCCCGTTTCAGGGGAGTTCGGGTCGGTGGCGGACGCGCTCAGGCCTGTATTCCGGGCGCTCGGGCCGGCGGAGGGGACGCTCATACCCGCTCCACAAGCATCGCGACGCCCTGCCCGACCCCGACGCACAGTGTGGCCAGACCCCGGCTGCCGTTCTCGCGCTCCAACCTGCCCAGCAGCGTGAGCAGGATACGGGCGCCGGAGCACCCAAGAGGATGGCCGAGGGCGATCGCTCCGCCGTCGGCGTTGACCTTCTCCTCGTCCAGTTTGAGGCGGCGCGTGACCGCGATCGCCTGGGCGGCGAAGGCCTCGTTGAGTTCGATCGCGTCCAGGTCGCCGGTCTGCCATCCGGCGCGGGCGAGGGCCTTCTCGGTGGCGGGGACCGGGCCGAGGCCCATGATGTGGGGCTGCACTCCGGCCGAGGCGGAGGTGACGATCCGCGCCCTGGGGGTGAGTCCGTGGCGTCGGACGGCCGCGCCGCTCGCGACCACCAGGGCGGCGGCGCCGTCGGACAGGGGTGAGGAGGAACCTGCGGTGACGATGCCGCCGTCGCGGAAGATGGTGCGCAGGGAGCCGAGCTTCTCCAGCGTGGTGCCGGGGCGCGGGCCCTCGTCGCGGGTCACCTCGCCGTCCTTGACCGCGACCGGCACGATCTCCCGGTCGAAGCGGCCCGACTCCTGGGCGGCGACGGCCCGTTGATGACTGCGCAGCGCGAACGCGTCGGACTCGGCGCGGGTGATGCCGTCGAGCGCGGCGACCTCCTCGGCCGTCTCCCCCATCGTCAGGGTCTGCTGGGCGGCGAAGCGCGGATTGGTGAAGCGCCAGCCGAGCGAGGTGTCGTGCACCTCCCCCGGCTTGGCCCACGGGGTGCCGGGCTTGGCCATCACCCAGGGGGCGCGGGTCATGGACTCCACGCCGCCCGCGACGACCAGGTCCGCCTCTCCGGCGCGTATCGCCTGGGCGGCCGAGGCGACGGCGGTCAGGCCCGAGGCGCAGAGCCGGTTGACGGTGTAGCCGGGCACGGTGTGCGGCAACCCGGCCAGCAGGACGGCCATGCGGGCCACGTCGCGGTTGTCCTCGCCGGCCTGGTTGGCGGCGCCGAGGATCACCTCGTCCACCTCCTCGGCAGGGATTCCGGCGCGGCGGACCGCCTCGCCGACCACCAGGGCCGCGAGGTCGTCGGGCCGTACGGAGGCGAGGTCACCGCCGTAGCGGCCCTGCGGGGTGCGGGCCCCGTCGATCAGATAGACCTCGTCGGAGGACAGCTCAGGCATCGGTGGTCTCCTCGGCGGGGGCGGGCCGGCGTGACTGCAGGGTCGCGAAGCGGCCGGTGACGAACGCGGGGTCGGACAGGGTGGCGCTGGCGGCCGGGTTGGCGGCGCTGCCGTGGAAGTCGCTGAACGCGGCGGACTGGTTGACGAAGACGCCGCCGGTGAGGTTCTCGGAGAGGTGCACGCCCGCGTCCAGAGCGGCCAACTCGGCTGCGTCCAGCACCAGTTCACTGGTGGAGTGGACGGCGGCGGTCAGCGCGCCGTGCGCCCGCACCGTCTCGCGCAGGATCCGCAGACTGTGCTCGGTGGAGTCGGTGCCGATGACGAACGACACCGGCCCGAACCATTCCCGGGTGTACGTCTCCCGGTCGTCCTCGGCGTCGAGCCGGGCCACCAGCGGCGTACGCACGACGGCCTTCGGGTACTCGGGGTGCTCGACGGGCGTCGACGCACGCACCGTACGGCCGACCGTGGCGGCCTGCTCCAAGCGGGACCGCACGCCGTCGTTGACGATCGCGCCTAGGGTGCCGGCGGCGCGGGACGGGTCGCCGAGCAGCTTGTCCAGGGCCGCGCCGAGGTCGGCGGCGAACTCGTCGGCGCCGCGTACGCCCTGGTCGGTGGTGATGCCGTCGCGCGGGATCAGGAGGTTCTGCGGGGTGGTGCACATCTGGCCGCTGTAGAGGGCCAGCGAGAAGGCGAGGTTGCCGAGCAGGCCGCGGTAGTCGTCGGTGGAGTCCAGGACGACGGTGTTGAGACCGGCCTTCTCCGTGTACACGAGGGCCTGGCGGGCGTTGGTCTCCAGCCAGTCGCCGAACTCCGTGGAGCCGGTGAAGTCGATGATCCGGACGTCGGGGTGCAGCGCGAGGACGGCGGCGCTACGGCCCCCGGGCTCCTCGGCGGCGAGGATCACGACGTTCGGGTCGAAGCCCGCCTCGGCCAGTACCTCGCGGGCGATCCGCACGGTGACCGCAAGGGGGAGGACGGCGCCCGGGTGCGGCTTGACCACGACCGGGTTGCCGGTGACCAGGCTGGCGAACAGGCCCGGGTAGCCGTTCCAGGTCGGGAAGGTGTTGCAGGCGATGAGCAGCGACACCCCGCGGCCGACCGGGGTGAACTTCTTGTCCAGGACCAGCGGGCCGCCCTTGCGCTGCGGCTTGCTCCAGCGGGCCGCGCCCGGGTGCCGCTTCTGCTCGGCCCAGGCGTACGCGACGGCCTCCAGACCGCGGTCCTGTGCGTGCGGGCCGCCCGCCTGGAACGCCATGACGAAGGCCTGGCCTGTGGTGTGCTGCACGGCGTGCGCGATCTCGAAGCTCGCCGCGTTCAGCCGGGCCAGGATCTCGGCGGCGACACCGGCGCGGGTGTCGGGGCCCGCGTCGCGCCAGGGTCCGGTGGCCGCCAGGGCTGCGGCAGCCGCCGCGTCCGGCGCGACGCGCGGGTAGGAGATGCCCAGGTCGAAGCCGTACGGACTGCTCTCGGCGGCCGACACGCTCCCGTCGCCGGGATGCCCCGCCAGCTCGAAGGACCCGCCGAGCTGCTCCTGGAAGGCGGCTTCGCCGTGCTTGGCCGCGTCCTCGCCGTAGACCGACTTGCTGGGCGACTCCGGGTACGGCGTCCAGTGGTCACGGGTGGCGGTCGCCGCGACCGCCTGTTCCAGCAGGGCGCGATGGCGGGAGAAGAAGTCGGGCAGCTCGGAGCTGGTCTGGGGCATGCGTTCCACCTCTTGACAGGCAGTGGTGTTGCTGGATTACTTGGCCGTGACGCACGCTAACCGAATGTTCGGTCGGTCCACAAGGTGGTGGAAAATGACGCAGGCCGCTGACACGGCCTCCGGCCCGACGGCGAAGATGTTCGCCGCGGACGAGGCGTCCCGGGCTCTCGGCATAGAGCTCGTCGAGCACGGCGAAGGGACCGCCGTGCTCCGTATGACCGTGACCCCGGCCATGGTCAACGGACACAAGATCGCTCACGGCGGTTATCTGTTCCTGTTCGCGGACTCCGCCTTCGCCTGTGCCTGCAACAGCCACGGCCCGGTGACCGTGGCCGCCGCGGCCGACATCGACTTCGTCGCCCCGGCGCACGAGGGCGACGTCCTGGTGGCGACCGCGACGGAGCGCACCCGGTTCGGCCGCAGCGGCATCTACGACGTGAGCGTGATGCGCGGCGACCAGGTGATCGCGGAGTTCCGCGGCCGCAGCCGCAGTATCGACAGCGCGAAGACGAAGGAGTCTCCATGAGCAGCGACCTGACAGCCCCGGCGGCCTCACCGGCTTCGCCGCCCGTGAGTCCGCGCCTTGGGGAACCACTCCCCGACGGGTTGCTGGACGCCGCCGAGCGCCTCACCCGCGAGGAGCTGCGCGAGCACCAACTCGGCCTGCTCCAGGCTACGTTGAGGCACGCGTACGACAACGTGGAGCTGTACCGCAGGAAGTTCGACGAGGCCGGGGTCAAACCCGGCGACTGCCACACCCTTGAGGATCTGGCCCGGTTCCCCTTCACCACCAAGGCCGACCTGCGGGACACCTACCCCTTCGGCATGTTCGCCGTCCCCATGGACCAGGTCCGCCGCGTCCACGCCTCCAGCGGCACCACCGGCCGCCCCACGGTCGTGGGCTACACGGAGAACGACCTCTCCATGTGGGCGGACGTGGTGGCCCGCTCGATCCGCGCGGCCGGCGGACGCCCCGGCCAAAAGATCCATGTCTCGTACGGCTACGGCCTGTTCACCGGCGGCCTGGGCGCGCACTACGGCGCCGAGCGCGCGGGCTGCACCGTGATCCCCGCCTCCGGCGGCATGACCGCCCGCCAGGTGCAGATCATCCAGGACTTCAAGCCCGAGATCATCATGGTCACCCCGTCCTACATGCTCACCCTCCTCGACGAGTTCGAGCGCCAGGGCGTCGACCCGCGCACCAGCTCCCTCAAGGTGGGCATCTTCGGCGCCGAGCCGTGGACGGAGGCGATGCGCCGCGAGATCGAGGAGCGCATGGACATCCACGCGGTCGACATCTACGGCCTGTCGGAGGTGATCGGCCCCGGTGTCGCGCAGGAGTGCGTGGAGACCAAGGACGGCCTGCACGTCTGGGAGGACCACTTCTACCCGGAGATCGTCGACCCGCTCACCGACGAGGTGCTGCCCGACGGCGACAGCGGCGAACTGACCTTCACCTCCCTCACCAAAGAGGCTCTGCCGATCATCCGCTACCGCACCCGCGACCTGACCCGGCTCCTCCCCGGCACCGCCCGACCGGCCTTCCGGCGCATCGAGAAGATCACCGGCCGCTGCGACGACATGATCATCCTGCGCGGGGTGAACGTCTTCCCCAGCCAGATCGAGGAGATCCTGCTGCGCACCCCCGCCGTCGCCCCGCACTTCACGATCCAGCTCAGCCGCCGCGGCCGCATGGACCACATGACGGTCCGCGCCGAGGCCCGCCCCGGCACCGGCCCCGACCAGCGGGCCGCCGCGGCGGCGACGATCGGCAAGGGCGTCAAGGACGGCGTGGGCGTGACCGTGGACGTGGAGATCGTCGATCCGGAGACCCTGGAGCGCTCGGTGGGCAAGATCCGCCGGGTCAAGGATCTGCGGGAGCAGTGACATCCGAGGCCGTTACGCCCGGTGCGGTCGCCGACCTTGTCACAATGGCCCAGTGACCAGGACACCTGTGCAGAACCCGGCCGGCCGCCACGGCCGTCCCGCCTACGACCGCGACTCGCTGCTGGAGGTCGCCGTCGTGGTCTTCAACGAACGCGGCTACGACGGCACCGGCATGGAGGAACTGGCCAGACGCCTGGGCCTCAGCAAGTCGAGCATCTACCACCACGTGTCCGGCAAGGAGGAACTCCTCGAACTCGCGGTCAACCGGGCATTGGACGCGCTCTTCGCCGTACTGGACGAGGAGGAGACGGGGGACGGAAACGGGGCTCTGGGCGGCAGCGGGGACAACAGGGCTCCGGGCAGCCGGACTTCGGGCGGCAGGACTCCCGACACCACGGCGACCGCCCGGATGAAACGCGTCATCCACCGCAGCGTCGAGGTACTCGCCGCCGAACTGCCCTACGTCACCTTGCTGTTGCGTCTGCACGGCAACAGCGAGGTCGAGCAGCGGGCGCTCGCCCGGCGCCGTGAATTCGACCACCGGGTGGCCGAGTTGATGACCAGGGCGGCGGCCGAAGGCGGCATACGGGCGGACATCGACCCGCACCTCGCCGGCCGGCTGCTGTTCGGCACCGTCAACTCCCTCGTGGAGTGGTACCGCCCCGACCGCGACCTGACCGTGGAGACCTTGGCCGACGCCCTGACGACCATCCTCTTCGACGGCCTGCACGGACGAGAGCCGAGTTGACGGGAACGACCGCCCCAACTCCCCTCCCCCGCAAGCCACATGAGACACCCCGAGTACGATGATCGGGAGTTGGCCCCGCCCCCTCTCCCCCGTCCCTCTCACTCGCCGCGATGGAGTTGCCATGACGACCGACCCCAAGCCGTCACCGCAGATCGACACCGGCAAGGCACACCCCGCGCGGGTCTACGACTGGCTGCTGGGCGGCAAGGACAACTACCCGGTCGACGAGGCCGTGGGAGAGAAGCTGCCGCCCGAGGCGAGGGACGCGGCGCGGCAGAACCGTGAGTTCATGCACCGCGCGGCGACCTGGCTCGCCGGCCAGGGCATCGACCAGTTCCTGGACATCGGCACGGGCATCCCCACCGAGCCCAACCTGCACCAGATCGTCCAGCGGACCGTACCGACGGCGAAGGTCGTCTACACCGACTACGACCCGATCGTCCTGCGTCACGCCGAGGCGCTGCTGATCAGCCATGCCGACGGGGTCACGGACTACATCCAGGCCGACGTGCGCCAGCCGGAGCTCATCGTCGAACACGCCCGCCACGTCCTGGACTTCACGCGCCCGATCGCCCTCTCGCTGATCGCGCTGATGCACTTCATCCCGGACGAGCAGGACGCCCACGGCATCGTCCACAACCTCGTCGCGACCCTGCCGTCCGGCAGCTACCTGGTCCTGTCCCACGCCGCGTCCGACCTCTATCCCGAACTCGCCGCCCAGGTCACCGCCGAGTACGCCAAGGGCGGCATCAAACTCGGCTTCCGCACCCGCCCGGAGGTAACCCGCTTCTTCGACGGCCTCGACCTGGTGCCGCCCGGCCTGGTGACGGCGACGGAGTGGAATCCCCCGGCGTCGGAGAGGGATCCGGAGGGCAGCGGGATCTACGCGGCGGTGGCGCGGGTCCGCTAGCGGCGGGTCGCGGCCTGAGCCTGCGCCGGAGGCTGGTCCGGCCAAGCGAACGCGTAGCGGGGATCGCCTCCCCGGCTGAGCCGTACGAAGCGCAGGAGTTCGCGGACGATGCCCGCGTTGCCCATCGCCCAGCCGGTAAACGGTTCGAGGTCGCTCGGGGTGGCCCGGTGTTCGACATTGGACCAGCGGGCGCCGTCGCTGTCCCGGATCGCGCGGGCGACGAGGTCCGGGACGAGGACGTCGGCGAAGTCGTACGGGTCCTGTTGTTCCCCCTGTTCCTTGTGTTCCCCCTGTTCCCCCTGTTCTGCGATCCGGTCGCAGGCCAGGGCGAGGACGCCCGCCGTGCCGCAGCAGCGGCCGTTGTTGTCCCAGAAGCCGGGGCGCAGCCGCTGGGGCAGGCCGGAGTGGGTGACCGTGTGCCAGCAGCGATCGGCGAGGGCGGACCAGACGGGGTCGGTCGTGACGTCCCCCAGCAGCCGGAAGACCTGGGCGTCACCGGCCGGGCCGTGGCACCAGCCGTAGTTGACGGGCGCGATGACATCGGGGCGGTACCGCGGGGTGGAGTGCGGGACCAGGAAGCCTTCCGGCCCCGCCTCGTCGTGCGCCACGACGTCGGCGGCACCGGCCAGCGCCAGTTCGACCAGGTCCGTACGGCCGGTGGCTCCGCCGACCCGGGCAAGGGCGAGGACGATGCCGAGCGTGCCGTGCGAGATGTGGTGCAGACGGGAGTCGATGCCCGTGCGGTGGGCCCAGTGGACGCCCGCCGGAGTCTGTTCCGCCGTCCGCAGATACGGTTCCATGGCGAGAACGGCCAGTTCGGAGTCGCCGGCCAGGAGTGCACCGAGACCGATCCCCGCGTTGCCGCCCATCAGCTCGAACAACTCGCCCCAGCGGGTCCCGTCGAAGCGTGACCGCACGAGCTCCAGCGCGCGGTCGGCGGCGGCACCGGCAGCCGAGTCGCCGAGTTCCTCGTGAAGGGTCCGCAGGACAAGGGCCATTCCGGTGCGGCCGAAGTAGAGGGAGTCGTCGTCGATGCCGTCGACCGAGTCCGCGAGAGCGCGGGCCGCGCGCAGGGCGACGTCGGCGTAGGAGTCGTCACCGAAGTGCCGCCACGCCTCCAGAAGCGCGGGGACGTTCCCGGCCGTACCGCTGTAGAGGCTCGGGTCCAGCTCGTCGTCCGAGGGCTTCCTCGACCAGGCGAGGCCTCCCCCGGGGGTTTCTCGCGCCGCCTCGATCAGCCATCGCAGCCCGTCCACCGCGAGTTCCTCGACCTCGTCGACCGCCACGACCGTGGCTTCTGGTGCCGTCATGCGCCCACTCTCGCATGATCTTCCGGGCCCGCCCAGAGCGCGGTGGCGGCCGCCCACCCACCCGTCTCGGCCCCGACCTTGTGACCGGCGTACAGCGCCGCAGCCACCTCAACTCGCGGTATTGGTCTGCCAGATGACCTCGGCGTCGGTCGCTATGACCATGTTGCCGTCCTCCAGCACCTTGAGCGAGGCACCGGTGGCACCCTGCGTGTTGCTGCTCCACAGGGCCTGGTGCTGGGCGTTGTAGATCACGAGGTTGCCGTCCTCCTGGAACACGGCCGTGTTGCCCGCGCCTTCGGTCTGGCTCGCCCAATGGGCCGTTCCGGACGCGTCGTAGAGCACGAGGTTGCCGTCCGCCTGCATGATCAGTTTCGAGCGCACGGTCTGGATGAACTTCCCGGCATCGAACGTGAAGGGGGACTTCACCACCACGGCGTCGGGCAGCTTGTTCTCACCTGTGCCCGAGGCGGAAGGAGACGCCGTCGCCCCGCTTGCGGACGGCGAGGCCGACACATGGGCGGCGCGGCCGGCGCTGGCGGACGGTGTGACATCTGCGGACGCCGAGTCCTTGCTCTTGCCTTCGCCCTTGTCGTCGAAGGTGTTGAACAGGAGCAGCCCGGAGCCGGCGACGACGACCAGCGCGGCCGTGCCGATGACGGTCCATAGCCTGCGACGCCCGCGCTCGCTTCTGGGACCTCCACCGTCCGGGTGCGGACTCGGACCGGTTCCCGCCGGGTATGGGCCATATATGTCTGCCGCGTGAGGCTGCGTGGGGGTATCGAGGCCCGGGTTCGGCGCGAGGAGGGTGGCGGCGTGGGCCTCCCGCGAGGCGCCGTCCATGGCCGCCGTCGCCTGCGGGGCGAGGGCCGTTGCCACATCCGGGGCGGCGGATGACACACTGCCCCCTCGGTCGGCGACGGTCGCGGCACGTTCCCGATCCGTCAACGAGCCCACGGCGAGCGCCCGTTGGTAGGCGGGATGGTGGACCAGATCGGCCTCGGCCCGGCAGAGTTCGACGATCTGCTGCGGGGTGGGGCGCCGGGCGGGATCGCTCTGCGCGCAGGCCGCGATCAGCTCGGCGACACCGGCATCCACACCCCGCAGGTCGATCTCCCCGTGCACCGAACGGTAGGACACGGCCGCGAACGGCCCATCGCCATAAGGCGGGCGGCCGGTGACGGCGAACGCCAGCGTGGCACCGAGGGCGAACACGTCCGCCCCCGGACCGGTCTCGCCGCCCGTGATCGTCTCCGGTGCGATGTACCCGGGACTGCCCATCGCGCCGCCGACCTGCGTCAGGTTGGACGTACCGGTGGTCCTGGCGATGCCGAAGTCGATCAGTTGAGGGCCGGTGGCGGAGAGAATGACGTTGTGCGGCTTGAGGTCCCGATGCCACACACCGCGTACGTGGATGGCGTCCAGCCCCTCGGCCAGGGCGGCCAGCATGACCCGGGCCAGGTCGGCCGGGAGCGGCCCGTTCGTCACGACCGCGGCGTGCAGCGTCGGCCCCGGCACATACTCGGTGGCCAGCCAGTACGGCGGCGTGTCCAGCTCCGCGTCGATGAGCGACGCCGTGTACGCGCTGCGGACCGTGCCCAAGGTCTCCACCTCGCGGCGGAACCGGCTGAGGGCGTGTTCGTCATGGCGGAGGTGGTCGTTGATCACCTTGACGGCGGTGGGGCGGCCACCCGGCGAACGCGCGAGGTACACCCTTCCCATACCGCCCTCGCCGAGTCTGCCGACCAGGCGGTAGCGACCTATGTGCGATGGGTCGGAGCCATCGAGCGAAAGCACGGGACATGTCCTCCTTGGGTGGAACCGACAGTCACCGGATCCACCGTGAGGTCAACTCGGCTGGGCTCCAACCCCGTTGCCCAGCGGGGGTGCGGGGGTGCGACACCAGTCCTCGGACGACACGTCCGGACCGGACCCCGACATAGTAGAGGGAACAGGCCCCTGCGCCTCACCTGTCACACTATTCCCAACTCGCAGTCAGTGACCCGGGGTTGTCGTTGTCGCACTGCCGGTACTTCTCCGCTGCCCCGGAGCGCTCTGGACGTCCTCGTGCAGGTGCACGACGAGCCAGTGGCCGCCGGGACGCGCCCGTCGCAGGACCGCGGTGTTGCGGGCCAACTCCGGTGGCGCCGCCCGGAAGTCGACCCGTAGCCAGTAGCGGGCCACGGCCAAGTCTCCGAAGACGTCGACGACTTGGCCGTACGCCGTGAGACCGGTCTCGGCGGGACCGTCGTCGGACGTGGGACGGGCATCCCGGACGCGGTTCAACTCCGTTCTGCCACTGATGAGTTCAGGGGTCGCCGAGTCCCAGATGGTGGCCTTGGGGTCGAGGAAACCGTCGATGCGATCGCGGTCGCCTGCGGTGTAGCCCTCGTACATGCCCGTGATCACCGTCCACACGTCGGCCAGGTCGTCGGGTGCGCCACCCGGGCGGGCGCCGCGGTCGGCGGCGGGACGGGCGGAACGGGGCGGTGGAGGGGGCATGGCGGATCCTTGGGTGGGTCGGTCGGTGAGCGGGTGGTGGGGCCGGTGCGGTCCGCGTCAGGGCAGGACGACCAGGTCCCGGGGCGTGCGGTTGAGGCGCTCACCGCCCTCCTCCGTGCAGATCACGATGTCCTCGATCCGGGCTCCGTAGCGGCCGGTCAGGTAGATGCCGGGTTCTACGGAGAAGGCCATGCCCGGTGCGAGCGGGAGCGGGTTGCCGGTCACGATGTAGGGCTCCTCGTGGCTCTCCAGGCCGATGCCGTGTCCGGTGCGGTGGATGAAGTGCGGGCCGTATCCGGCGTCGGTGATGATGTCCCGTCCTACGGCGTCGAGTTGACCGGCCGTCATACCCGGCCGTACGGCGTCGGTCTGGGCGCGTTGGGCGTTCAGCAGTACGTCGTGGAGGCGCCGGAAGTCGGCGGGCGGCTCGCCCACCGCGTACACCCGGGTGGAGTCGGAGCAGTAGCCGTCCAGGGTCGTACCACCGATGTCGACCACCACGGGGTCGCCGGGGAGGATCGTGCGGTCGGAGAGTTCGTGGTGCGGGCTGGCGCTGTTCGGGCCGGAGCCGACGATGACGAAGTCGACCCGCACGTGCCCCTCGGTGACGATCGCGTCCGCGATGTCCCGGCCGACCTCGCGTTCGGTACGTCCGGCCCGCAGCCACTCCCCCATGCGGGCGTGCACCCGGTCGACGGCCGCACCGGCCCGGCGCAGGGCGGCCGCCTCCTGCGGGGTCTTGCGCATCCGGAGCTCGTTCAGCACCTCTCCGGCCAACTCCTGGTGAACACCCGGCAGTTGGGTGCGGAAGGCGATGGTCTTCTCCGCCCACATGCGGTTGTCGACGCCGACGCGGGCCGTCCCGGCGGGCAGTCGGGCCGCGACGAGGGCGTAGGGGTCGTCGGTCTCGCCCCAGCCGGTGATCTCGATGCCCAGGTCACCGGCCGGGGACGCCTGGGCGGCGAGCTCCTCCAAGGCCGGTACGAGGAGGAAGGGGTCGCTGTCGGCCGGCAGGACCAGGCAGGTCAGCCGTTCCAACGGCTTGGCGTCGTAGCCGGTCAGGTAGCGCAGGTCCGCGCCGGGCGAGATCAGCAGGGCGTCCAGACCGGCTCGGGCCGTGGCCTCCCGGGCACGGTGGAGGCGGTCGGCCGGGTACAGGTTCGCCGGCGGCTCGGCGGGGTGGGGCTGGTCGTCGGCGGGCGGTGGGGTGGCGGACATCGGTTCTCCGTGGGGTTCGGTGCGCGGGTCGGCGTGAGGTTCAGTGGGTGAGGTTCTGTGTGTGGGGGAGTGCGGGGCGCCGCTGATGCGGCCGCTCCGGGCACGCGGGCGGCGGCGGGCAGGGCGCGATGGTCACGTCCCGGTGGAGTGGCCCTCTCCCTGTGGAGCAGCGGTCTCCTGGTGGAGCGATCGTCAGGGGGCGACGCTGTGATCAAGCGTTGCCGGGGTGAATCGGTGCCGCGTGCGGGCCGGTAGGGGCACGGCTCGGTGCCGTCTGTCGGCCAGTACCGTCCGGATCGGCGCCACGTCCGGACCAGTCCTCGTGCGGACCAGCCCCGCCTGCCGGTCACCATCAGCCCGGATCAGCGCCGCCCGCCGACCAGTTCAGCGCCTCCTACGGCCCGCTACCGACCCGGATCGCCGCCAAGCCTGACGCCACACCCCCACTCACTCCGCGTACAACCGACACGCCACACCCCCTGCGATCAACTGCGGCTCCTCCCGGTCGCAACCGTCGAAAGCCTGCGGGCAGCGCGGATGGAAGCGGCAGCCGCTCGGCGGGTCGGCGGGGTCAGGCACATCGCCGGGGAGTTCGGCGGGCAGTACTCCCGCCCCGTCAGGCTTCGGTACGGCGGCCAGGAGTGCCCGGGTGTACGGGTGGCGCGGGTCGGCCCACACCTCGGCGGTGGGGCCGGTTTCCACGATCCGGCCGAGGTACATCACGGCGATCCGGTCGGCGATCAGCCGTACGACGGACAGGTCGTGGCTGATGAACAGCAGCCCGGCGCCCGACTCGACGGCCAACGACCGCATCAGCGTGGCCACTTGGAGCTGCGCGGAGGCGTCGAGGGCGGAGATCGGTTCGTCGCCGACGAGCAGCCGGGGGCGGGCGGCGAGTGCGCGGGCGATGGCGATGCGTTGGCGTTGGCCGCCGGAGAACTCCTGCGGGTAGCGATCGGCGGCACTCGTCGGCAGGCCGACCCGGGTCAACAGGTCCTCCGGGGTGGTGCCTTCGACCGGCTCGCCCCGCCCGGCCGCCGTACGGATGCCGTCGGCGATCTGCGAGCCCACCCGGCGCCGGGGGTTGAGGGAACCGTACGGATCCTGGAAGACCATCTGGACGCCGGTCAGGGCCAGTTCGCGGCGGCGCACCCGCAACGGGCGTACCGGGGTGCCGTCGTAGGTGATCCGGCCTTCCGCGGGTGCGGTGAGGCCACAGACCGCGCGGGCCAGCGTCGACTTGCCGCAGCCCGACTCGCCCACCAGGCCCACGACTTCACCGGCCCGCACCTGGAGGCTGACCCCGGCGACGGCGCGGGTGGGCGGGGCGCCCGGCCGGTGGTACTGGACCACGAGGTCGTCGACCGAGAGGAGAGGGGCCGTCGAGCGGGGGGTCATAAGGGTCGGCATACGGGTCGTCATACGGTGCTCCTTCCGGGGAGCGCGTCCAAGAGCGTGCGGGTGTAGTCGTGTTGCGGGTCGGTGAGGACCCGGCCGCGCGGACCCGTCTCGACGACCAGGCCGTGGCGCATCACGCTCACCTCGTCGGCGATCGCGGACATCACGCCCAGGTCGTGGGTGACCAGCAGGACGGCGAGGCCGAGGTCGTCGCAGAGGCCGCGGAGGAGGCGTAGTACCCCGGCCTGCACGGTGACGTCGAGGGCGGTGGTCGGTTCGTCGGCGATCAGGACCTTCGGTTCGCAGGCCAGCGCGATCGCGATGGCGATGCGCTGGCGCATGCCGCCGGAGAACTGGTGCGGGTAACGGCCCAGCGCCTCACGGGGGTTGGGGATGCGGACCTGCGTCAGCAGTTCGGCGGCCCGCTCCTTCGCCGCCTTCCGGTTCAGCTTCAGGTGGTGGCGCAGGTGGTCGGTGAGCTGGTGGCCGATGCTGAGCATGGGGTGCAGGCTGGTGGACGGGTCCTGGAACACCATGCTCACCGACTGCCCGCGCAGAGCGGTCAGTTGACGGGATGGCAGGGTCAGCAGGTCGGTGCCCTCGAACGCGATCCGCCCGCCGGTGCGGGAGCCGGGCGGCAGCAGACCGAGCACGGCCAGGCCGGTCATGGTCTTGCCCGAACCGCTCTCCCCCGCGAGCCCGTGGATGCGGCCGGGCTGGAGCGCGAGATCGACGCCGCCGAGGATGCGGGCGCCGCCCAGGTCGAGGGTGAGGCCGCTGATCTTCAGTACGTCCACAAAGTCGCCGTCGGTCATGCCACACGCTCCTTCTCCGCGCCGATCGTGCGGGCGGTGCCCGGGTCGAGGGCGTCTCGGAGTGTGTCGCCGAGGAAGTTGAAGGCGAGGACCACGGTAAGGATGGCCAGGCCCGGGAAGACCCCGATCCACCACTTGTCGAACTGCTGCGTGCCGTCCGCCACCATCGCCCCCCACTCGGCGGTCGGCGGCTTCGCACCGAGCCCGAGGAAGGACAGCCCGGACAGCAGCAGCGTCGCGGTGCCGATGTCGAGGGTGGCCAGGACCAGCAGCGGGCCGAGCACGTTGGGCAGGATGTCGATGCGCAGCGAGCGCCAGGCGGAGAAGCCCAACAGCCGTCCGCTGAGCACGAATTCACGGTTCCGCAGCCCCATGACCAGGCCCCGGGTGACCCGGGCGTACGACGGCCAGGAGACGACCAGGACGGCCAGTACCGCGTTCTGCAGGCTGGCGCCGAGCGCGGCGGCGACCACCATCGCCAGGATGACGGTGGGGAAGGCGAACACCAGGTCCGCGATCCGCATCACGGTCTCGTCCACCCACCGGCCGAAGAACCCGGCGCAGGCCCCGAGCACCCCGCCGACCAGCAGCGACATGGCCACCAGCAGCAGGGCGAGCGGGATGGAGACCCGGGCGCCGTACAGCACGCGGCTCAGTACGTCCCGGCCCAACTCGTCCGTGCCGAACCAGTGTCCGGCGCCGGGGGCGGCCAGCCGGGGCAGGTTCTGCGCGAGGGGGTCGTGCGGGGCGAGCAGCGGGGCGGCGACCACGATCACCAGCCAGAACACCGCGACCAGGCCGCCGGTCACCGCGAGCGGTCTGCGCCAGGCCGGCGGCAGCCGTCGTAGGAGACCGCGTTTCACCGCACCCTCGGGACTCCGCTCAGGACTGCGTTTCACTGGACCCTCACCCTCGGGTCGATCACGCCGTACAGGACGTCCACGGCGAGGTTGACGGTCAGGTACACCAGGCCTACGACCAGGCCGACGCCCATCACGGCAGGGAGGTCGAGGGTGGTCGCGCTGCGGTAGGCGTAGGCGCCGAGGCCCGGCCAGGCGAAGATCGACTCGACCAGGACGGTGCCCGAGAGGAGGGCGCCGAAGGCCAGTCCGGCGACCGTGATGACGGGGACGAGGGCCGCACGGAGGACGTACTGGAAGAGGACCGTGCGGGCGGGCAGGCCCTTGGCGCGGGCCGCCCGGACGTAGTCCTGGTTGAGGACCTCCAGTACGGCGGAGCGGGTGAAGCGGGTGAGGAGGCCGACGGTGTAGGCCGTCAACACCAGTGCGGGGAGGGCGAGATGGCTCACCGCGCTCCAGAACACCGGCCACTGTCCGGCGAGGGCCGCGTCGACCGTGTAGAGGCCCGTGACGTGCGGGGGCGCGGTCATGCCGGGGTCGAGTCGGCCGCTGCCCGGCGCCCAGCCGAGGCGGTAGAAGAAGACGTAGAAGGCGAGCAGGGCCAGCCAGAAGGTCGGTACCGAGACTCCCAACAGGCTGACGACGCGGAGGAGTTGGTCGGTGAGGCGGTCCCGGCGCAGTGCCGCTGCGACACCGAACGCCACGCCCACGATCAGGGAGACGACGATCGCGGCGCCGGCGAGTTCGAGGGTGGCGGGGACGGCCGTCGACAGGTCGGTGAGGACCGACTGGTGGCTCTGCTGGGACTCGCCGAGGTCGCCGTGGAGGAGGTTGCCGAGGTAGGTGACGTACTGGACCGGCAGCGGCTTGTCGAGGCCGTAGTGGTGGCGGAACTGGGCGACGATCGCCGGGTCGCCGATCGCACGCTGGCCGAGGTTCGCCGCCGCGGGGTCCCCCGGGACCAGGTTGGTGAGGACGAACGTCACCAGGGTCACGCCGAGGGCGAGGAGCGCGGCCGTGGCTGTGCGGCGGAGGAGGAAACGGGCGAGGGGGTGGCGGGCGAGGAGACGCCTGCCACCGCCCCCTCCCTTACTTGGCGCCAAGCGCGGCGACATCGATCGTCCATACGGGGTTGTAGGCGACGCCGGTCACGGACGCGGCGGAGACGGTGTTGCGGCTGGGCTGCATCAGGGGGATGAAGGGGCCGGAGGCGTTCATGCGGGTCTGGATCTGCTCGTACAGGGTCTTGCGGGTGTCGTCGCCGATCGTCGTCGCCGCCTTGTCGCCGAGTGCGGTGAGGGTGGGGTCGGCGCCGGCCTTCCAGCCCGCGCGCAGACCGACGAGGTCACCGGGGAGGAAGGTCAGGTAGTCACTGGGGTCCGGGTAGTCCGGGCCCCAGTACCAGAGGCCCAACTGCTCTTTTCCGTTGCGGTAGTTGTCGAGTTCGGTGGTGGTCGGCGCGGGCGCGAGCGTGACGGTGATGCCGACCTCCTTCAACTGGGCCTGGACCCGTTCGGCGAGGGTCTGCAGGGACAGTCCGTCGACGGTCAGGTCGCTGGCGTAGCCGAGGGTCACGGACGGCTTGCTGATCCCGCTCGCCTTCAGGGCCGCCTTCGCGCCGGCCAGGTCCCGGGCGGTGGCCTGCGAGGCCGGCAGCGCGCCGAGGAAGGTCGACGGGATGATGCCGGCGGGCTGGACGGAACCGGTACCGGCCAGCGACAGCAGGCCCTTGTAGTCGATGCCCTTGCGTACCGCCTCCGCGAACTTCGCGTTGGCCGTCGTGCTGCTGACCTTGGTGTTCTGGTTGAGCAGCAGGAAGATCACGTCCGAGGACGCGCCGCTGTCCACCTTGAGCCCACCGCCGAGGCCGCTGACCTGGTCGGAGGTGAGGTCGAGGGCGATCTGGCTGTCGCCGCGCTGGACGTTCAGCTTCTGGGTGGGGGCCTGGACGTTGCGGATGACGATCTTGTCGTAGGTCGGCTTGTCGGAGCCGGTGTACTTCGGGTTCTTCGTCAGGACGACCTGGGTGTTCGTGTTGAACGAGGTGAGCGTGTACGGGCCGGAGCCCGCCGACGCCGTGTTGAGGTACTTCTCCGCCGCGTCCGTCGCGGTCGCCGAACCGCCGTGGGCCTGGACCGTCTTCGCGCTGAGGATGCCGAGCGCGGGATTCGGGAGGATGAAGGGCAGCGCCGGGTTCGCCTTCTTCGACACCAGGGTGACGGTGGACGCGTCGGTCTTCGTGACCGTGACTCCGTCGAGCAGGAACGACGGGTTGCCCTTGAGCGCGATCACCCGGTTCAGCGAGAAGACGACATCGTCGGCGGTGACCGCCGTGCCGTCCGCGAACTTCGCGCCGGTCCGCAGGTGCAGGGTGAGCGTCTTGCCGTCCTTGGACTGTTCGTACGAGGACGCGAGGCCCGGCACCGGCTTGGTGACGTCGCCGCCCTTGAAGGACAGCAGCGTCTCGTAGAGCGCCTTGTCCACGATCTGCCCGGTCGGCTCGAACTCACGGCCCGGGTCGGCGGTCTTCAGGTTGAACGACGTGTCGACGACCAGGGTCTTGCCGGCCGAGGAGCCGGTGGCGCTCGTACCGCCGGAGCAGGCGCTCAGGGCGAGCGCCGCGACCGCGACGAGAGGGAGTGCCACCGGGTACGACCCGGCACTGAATCTGGGCATGCGTGCCTCCGTGGGCAAGACAGAGCGGGGCGGAGCGGAAGAAGGCCGGGCACGAGCGGACCGGAGCCGGGAGGGGACGTGGACGATTCGCCGTTAGGGTTGGCTGAAACTAACCAGGACTCTCGGCGGACGGGACCAGCGCGAGACGTAATGCAACGGAGAGGCGCGAACATGGAAGATCTGTCGACCCCGGAGACCCCGGGCGAGCGCCGCTCTGGACGGATCGGCATCGGTCTTGCCCTGGATTCGGTGCATTTCAAGATCCTCGACGTGCTCCGTACACAGGGCCGTATCTCCGTCGCGGCCCTCGCGGAACGCGTCGGCGTCTCCCGGGCGAACGCCTACGCCCGCCTCGAAGCCCTCCGCGCCGACGGCGTGATCAACGGCTTCAGCGCACGCGTCGACCACAACCGGGTCGGGCTGGAGATCTGCGCCCTGATCTTCGTCACGGTCCGCCAGGAGCTGTGGAACCAGTTCCGTACCGCGCTCGCCCAGATGCCGGAGGTGGAGTACTGCGCCGTCACCACCGGTCAGCACGACGCCATGATCCAGATCCGGGTGGCCGACGTCACCGCCGTGCACCGCCTGGTCACCGACCGGCTGTCCACCATCCCCGCGGTCCGCGCGACCGAGACCGTGATCATCCTCGACGAGGTGCTCCGCCGCCCCTACGTCCTGCCGTCCGCGCCCCGCCCCACCGAATCGGCGGCCGGCACCCCCCAAGACGCCGCCGGAACAAGCCAGTTCGGCATGACCCGCTTCATCCGCGCCGCCGAGGGACGGGCCGATCTGCAACGCACGTCCGAGCCGGAGGACTGACAGGCGGCCGCGCGCCGTTTCCCGTCGGGGACGCGGGCGGCGCGGCGCGATGTGAGCGGGCGGGTGCGATCTCCGGGCCGGAGCCGCCCCACCAGACACCGAAGTCCGCCCCGCCCCACCAGACACCGCCGCCTGCCCTACGACCGGACAGCACAAGGCCCTATTGACATGCCTATGCCAGCCTGTTGGACTAGACCAACTCTGCGGGACGGCCTGATCACGGGCACCGCCATCGCACCAACACCAGCACCACCGACACCACCACCGGCACCCCTCCGATCAGGCCCTGCCCAGAGCGCTCCTGACCAGAACGCTCGAACAGGACCGCCGGACCGCCGATCGCGGTTCCGCGGAGGGGAGACCATATGCGCGCAAGCACTCACCGCTACCGCTTAGTCGGCATCCTGACCGTCACCCTGCTCAGCGCGGCCATGTCCGTCGCCGGTTCACCGGCACACGCGGATCAGCGCACCGAACAGAACCGACCCGACCGGATCGCCCAACAGATCACCGAAGGGCTCCAGTTGGCGCAGAAGGGCGCGGCCGGCCCGGGCGGACTGACCTTCGATCCGTCGCTGGCCCTGCTGCCGGCCGAGGCCCGGGGCAGGGTCAACTTCCTTCAGGCGGACGTGGATCGGGGAGCCCGCGGCAAACTCCGGGCCGCGCGGCGGAACACGGCTGGGCTCGTGGCCGCGACGCCGTACACCGAGAAGGAACCCGTGGGCACGCTCGGCGCCAATGACACGCTGCCGACCGCCGAACGCATCGCCGGTTTCGGCACCGGCGACCGTCAGAACTCCGCGGTCGCCATCGCCGGGGACCTCGCCGACGACCCCAACATCCCTACGCTGCCTGCCGGTTCGGAGGACAACGGGGCCATCCCGCTGGCCTTCGACACCGGTGTGTCCGGTGCGCGGCAGGCCCTCAAGACCACCGGCGTCATCGGTGACGGACCGCACGGCAGCGCCGGTGACGGTCACGGCGACTTCGACTTCGACAAGGTTTCCGGAGTACCTAACGGCGTACCTCTCACGGTGGACGTGGGCGCCCAGGGCGACTTCAACGCGATCGCGCGGCTCTACGACGCGAACGGCGGCACGGTGTTCTGGGCCGACGACCCGTCGAGTGGAAACGTTTCCGTGAGCCTGGCGCTGCCCACCACCGGGGACTACTACCTGATGGTGGCCGGGTCCGGGCCGAACATCGGCTCGCCCACCGACCCGAACGACCCCGCCAGTGGCGCCGGCGTTGGGTCCGAGGGCGCGTACAGCCTCAAGCTCTCCACCCAGCAGGGCGGGGACCAGGACGTCTACGGCGTCAGTCTGAAGGCCGGCGACGTCGTCGGGGCCACGGTCACCGGCAGCGGACACCATCTGTCCTTCTACGACGCCGCCGGCACCGAGCTCATGGGCTCGACCCTTGACGCGAGCGGGAGTTACGCGTCGGCGTCGCCCCTGCCCGGCGGCGGCAACGCCACGGTCGACCTCGTGGCACCGCGCGCCGGCCGGTACTACCTGGCCGTGAGCAACGGCGTCGGCGCCTACCGTGCCGAACTGGAGGCCTACCGCCCGGGAACCGAGGTGGAGCGCAAGGGCACGGTCCAGACGCTCTTCCTCGACTTCGACGGTGCTCGTGTCAACACGTCGATCTTCGGCGCCGGCGGAGCGCAGCACGACCTGTCACCGATGTCGGCGTTCCTGGCCGGCTGGGGGCTCAGCCCAGCCGACGAGAACAAGGTCATCGACGCCGTCGTGGCCTCGGTGAAGGAGAACATCGCCACCGACCTCGCCGCGAAGGGCACCGACCCGCACTTCGCCGTCAGGGTCCTCAACAGCCGTGACAACCCTGACCCGTTCGGCCGGCCCAACGTCAGCCGGGTCGTCGTCGGCGGCACCATCGCCGAGTCCGGCATCCCGACCATCGGCATCTCGTCCTCGATCGACCCCGGCAACTACGGTCACGAGGACACCGCCCTCATCCTGCTCGACCTGCTGAGCGCGGCGGCGCCGAACCCGAACTCGCTCAACAGCTACCTGGGACCGCAGAGCGACAAGATCGGCTTCATCGGCCGGGGACTCGGCAACATCATCACGCACGAGATAGGGCACTACTCCGGCAACTGGCACACCGACCAGTACGACGACACCGCGAACCTGATGGACCAGGGCGGCAACATCGCCCAGATGCTCGGCATCGGGGCGGACGCTATCGGCGGTACGGCGGACGACGTGGACGTCGACTTCACCACCGACTCGTACACCCCGCAGGAGCCGTTCACCGGTTTCGAGGACACCCTGAACACGACCGCCTGGGCGTACAGCCGCGGCCTCGGCTGAACGGGGACGCGAACGCCTCGCGGCCTCCTCGCCCGCGCTCCCGTGGACGGGGAGGCCGCGTGCCGGTGTCGCTCTCGCCGTCGCGTGGCCGCGCGACGACCCGTACGACCAGGGCATTGTCAGTGGTGGCAGGCAGGATGAGAGTCATGACAACTCCTGCAGCTGTGATCGTGGATGCCGTCGCCTACGCGCAGGCGGTCGAGGACGCGGTGAAGGCGTCGGCCGCCTACTACGCCGGCGGCACCTCCGCGCTGGACGACGACTCCTACGACCGGCTGGTGCGCGGCATCGCCGCATGGGAGGCCGACCATCCCGACGAGGTGCAGGCCGACTCCCCCACCGGGAAGGTGGCCGGCGGCGCGGCGGAGGGCGATGTCCCGCACACGGTGGCGATGTTGAGCCTGGACAACGTGTTCTCCCCGGAGGAGTTCACCACCTGGACCGCCTCGCTGGCGCGAAGAATCGACCACGAGGTCACGCGGTTCAGCGTGGAGCCGAAGCTGGACGGCCTGGCGATCGCGGCCCGCTACACGCGCGGTCGCCTCACCCGGCTCATCACCCGCGGCGACGGGACGGCCGGGGAGGACGTCACCCACGCGATCGGCACCATCGAGGGCCTGCCGCAGGAGCTGTCCGCGCCGGTCACCGTCGAGGTGCGCGGTGAAGTCCTCATGACCACCGCCCAGTTCGAGCACGGCAACGAGGTCCGCACGGCGCACGGCGGCCAGCCCTTCGCCAACCCACGCGGCGCCTCCGCAGGCACCCTGCGCGCCAAGGAGCGCGCCTACACGGTGCCGATGACGTTCTTCGGCTACGGCCTGCTCCCCCTCGCCGACACCGAGGCCGAGCTCGCGGCACGGCTGGCCGAGCTCGCGCACAGCGACCTCATGACCCAGGCCGCCGCCTACGGGGTCAACACCACGGCCACCACCGCCGTGCCCGGCATCACCGCCGACACGGTCGAGGAGGTGCTGGTCCGGGTGCAGGAGATCGCGGCGCTGCGGGCCCAACTGCCGTTCGGGATCGACGGGATCGTCATCAAGGCCGACCTCGCCGCCGACCAGCGGACCGCCGGTTCGGGCTCGCGGGCCCCGCGTTGGGCGATCGCCTACAAGCTGCCCGCCGTGGAGAAGATCACCCGGCTGCTGGAGGTGGAGTGGAACGTGGGCCGCACGGGCATCATCGCCCCGCGCGCGGTCCTGGAACCGGTGGAGATCGACGGCGCCACCATCACCTACGCCACGCTCCACAACCCGGGCGACATCACCCGCCGCGACCTGCGCCTGGGCGACCACGTCATGGTCCATCGCGCCGGTGACGTGATCCCCCGCATCGAAGCCCCGGTCGCACATCTGCGCACCGGCGACGAACAGCCCATCGTGTTCCCCGAGGTGTGCCCGCGCTGCGGCTCCGGCATCGACACCAGCGAACTGCGCTGGCGCTGCGAACAGGGCCGCAACTGCCACCTGGTCGCCGCCCTCTCCTACGCCACGGGCCGCGACCAGCTCGACATCGAGGGCCTGGGTCACACCCGCGTCGTCCAGCTCGTCGACGCCGGTCTGGTCGCCGATCTCGCCGACCTGTTCGCCCTCACCCGTGAGCAACTCCTGGGCCTGGAGCGGATGGGCGAGACCAGCACCGACAACCTTCTCGCGGCGATCACCACGGCCAAAGGGCAGCCGCTGTCGCGGGTGTTGTGCGCGCTCGGGGTGCGCGGTACCGGCCGCTCCATGTCCCGCCGTATCGCCCGCTACTTCGCGACCATGGACACCATCCGTGCCGCCGACGCGGAAGCGATGCAGCGGGTCGAGGGCATCGGCACGGAGAAGGCACCCTCGATCGTCGCCGAACTGGCCGAACTCGCCCCGCTGATCGACAAACTCGCCGCAGCCGGGGTCAACATGACCGAGCCCGGTGCCACCCCGCCCGCCCCCACGACGGACGACGCCGCTGCCGACGGCACGGAAGCCGCTGGTACGGCCGACGACGGGCCGCTGGCCGGGATGACGGTGGTCGTCACCGGCGCGATGACCGGCCCCCTGGAGAAGCTCAGCCGCAACCAGATGAACGAACTCGTCGAGCGCGCCGGTGGCCGTTCCTCCTCCAGCGTCTCCAAGAAGACCACCCTGGTCGTGGCCGGCGAGAACGCGGGATCGAAGCGGGCCAAGGCCGAAACCCTCGGCATCCGCCTCGCCACCCCCGACGAGTTCGCGACCCTGATCGCGGAGTACCTCAACTGAGGCCTGCCGCAGGGGGTGTTCAGCGTGGGGTGTCCAGCGAGAGGTGTTCAACGTGGGGTGTTCAACGTGGGGTGTTCCGCAGCTCACAGTCCCCGACGGGACATGAGCGGGAACAACTGGGGCGGGTCGCCCGTTCATCTACACGTGGCTGCGGAGGGGACAGTGTCCCCGGGCCTCACCTATAGCCCATGGGGACGATCGTCCGGCTGAAGCCCCATGGAGCCCCTCGCCGAGAGGCGACCGCCCTCCGCACGCCACCACGTACGGCCCCGGCTGGTCTCCCCCGTCCAGCCGGGGCCTCTTTCACTCTGAGGAGCGACCTTTCGCACTCCGCGACAGGGGCAGAATGGACGCCACACAGCCGCTGCGGATGGGGAGTTCATGGACACGGGTACGTTCGATGCTCTGACGGAGTCGATGAAGAGCGCGTACGTCGCGGGTCTGAGTGAAGGCGCCGTGCCTCGCCCGGTCATCATGCCGCTCGTACGCGGCCAGTTGGTCGGCCTGATCTGGCTCCGCCCGGTCAAGTCCGGCGAGGACGCGCTCACGGCGATCGCGTCGCTGTCGAACATCGCCGCGGCAGCCGGCGCCGATGAAATCGTGCTCGCCTGGGAAACGCAGGACGTCGCCACCACCTGCGAGCTCCCCGCCGACGGCCCGTCCCCCTGCCTCAACATGGTGCACGCCACGAAGGACGGCCACACGCTCCACCAATTCCCGTACACCGAAGGCGCCCTGGCCGACACCCCCGAGAGCTCGTCGTCGATCGAACCCCACTGGCAGCCGGCCCCGACTCCCCAGCCCGACGGCACACTGGTACCGCCCGTCCAGGCAGCGGTCGACTACGCCTTCACTCCCCTCGAACTGGACCACCCCTCCCCGTTCGGCGTCACGGTCGTCCTGATGGAAGAGGACGGTTACAGCCTGCGCCTGACGGAGGCGTTCGCCCTCTGAGTCGCGATGACTACGCCACCGTTCACCGGGCACAGCAGCTCCCGCGTAGAAGGTGGCTGCCTCCCGGCACTCAACCCTCGGCTGATATCCGATTGCCGTTACAGACACGACACAGTTAACGGAACAGAGGCTCCCCACCCCCGCCCCGGGCCTACGCTGTGCCCGTGACCAGTGTCGACGTCGCCGCCGCACCCGCCGCCGAGAGCGGTCCCGAGCCGCGCACCCAGTCCCTGATGCTGACCTTCTTCGGCGCTCACGTGCTGGGGCGGCCCGTCGCCGTGTCGTCGGGCAGTGTGATCGCCGCTCTCGGGAGGGTGGGGAGTACCGAGGAAGCGGTGCGGACCACCCTGAACCGCATGGTCAAACGCGATCTGCTGGAGCGTCGCCGCCAGGGCCGCAAGACGTACTTCGCACTGACGCCGCACGCCGTGCAGGTGCTGACGGACGGCAGGGACCGTATCTGGCAGACCGGTGCGGTGAACCGGGACTGGGACGGGCGTTGGACGATGGTGGGCTTCTCGCTGCCCGAGGCGTGGAGCCGCGAACGGCACGATCTGCGCTCACGCCTGATCTGGGCGGGCTTCGGCCCGCTGCAGAACGGCCTGTGGGTGGCCCCGGCGCCCGTCGACGTCCGCGAGATGGTGGCCGGGCTCGGTCTGGAACCGTATCTGCGGGTGTTCCGCGCGGAGGTGGAGTCGCCGACCGACGTCCGCGAGGTGCTTGAGCAGGCGTTCGACGTGCCGGCGATCGGCGCACGGTACCGGGCGTTCCTGGACCGCTGGGACCGCACCGACCCCCTGCCGGCAGCCGCCTCCGGCGACGACCTCGCGGGTCAACTCCTGATGCACACCGACTGGTTGGATCTCGTACGACGGGACCCGCATCTGCCCGCCGAGCACCTTCCCGCAGACTGGCCCGCCGCGCAGGCGGAGACCGTCTTCCGCGGGCTGGCCAGCCGCTGGGACCGCCCGGCGGCGCGCGCGGCCGCACGCCTGTTGGACACCCTGACGCTCGACTGATCCACACCCGGGTCCACGGGTCCACGCGCGGATCCGTCTGCCTCAATATTGGTCACTCTATTGACGGCCATGAAAAAAGAGCCCTACATTCGCACCGCTCTTCCAACTCTCGCTCTTCCAACTCGCACGTCCAGCACGCTCCCCCAATCGGTCCCCACTCGACTCGCGGAGCCGCCGTGATGCCCCGACCCCGTCTCTCGACCCTCGCCGCCGCCTGCGCGACCGCCCTCGCGACCGCCCTGATCGGCCCGGCGACCGGCGCCCACGCCGCCGGCGCCGGCCACTACTCCGGCACGCTGACCGACGGCGCCACCTGGATCGCGGACACACCCGAGCAGTGGAACGGCACCCTGCTGCTGTTCAGCCACGGCTTCGGACCGACCAGCGCCGCCGACGCCCCGTCGCCCGCCGCGAGCCAGGCTTTGCTCGACGCCGGTTACGCCCTGGCCGGGTCCTCCTACAACCCCAACGGCTCGATGTGGGCGCTCGATTCGGCGGAGCGGGACCAGTTCGCCGCGCTCACCGCCTTCCGCCGGCAGGTCGGCACACCGACCCGGGTCATCTCGGTGGGCCAGTCCATGGGCGGCCTGGTCAACGCCCAGATCGCCCGGGACGGCGCGGGCCGCGTCGACGGCGCGCTCGGCCTGTGCGGCCTGGTCGCGGGCGGCGTCGATCTGGACAACTACCAGCTGGACGCCGAGTACACCCTGGCCACGTTCTTCGACCCCGCCGACGCAGACAAGCTCGTGAACCTGGGCAACCAGACCGACGGCGCCGCCCTCGCCGCCCGGCTCACGACGGCCGTGGAGACGGCGCAACAGACCGCAGCGGGCCGCGCCCGGATCGCCCTGGCCGGCGCCTACCTCAACCTGGCCGACTGGGCTCCCGGCCAACTGCCTCCCGCGCGCGGCGACTTCGCGGGCCAGGAGCAGCAGCAGTACGCATGGCTGGCTCAGGGGCTGCTCTCGTTCATCGTCCCGGCGCGCTGGTCGGTGGAGCAGTCCGCCGGCGGCAACACGTCCTGGAACAGGGGCGTCGACTATGCCGGGCTGCTGCACGAGTCCGCCCACGTCAAGCAGGTCGAGGCGCTCTACCGTGACGCGGGGCTCGACCTGCGTACCGACCTGAACCGGCTCACGCGCGACGCGGACATCACCGCCGACCCGGCCGCGGTGGCCCGTCTGAAGCGGACCTCGACCGCCGGGCAGAGCCTGGCCGTGCCGCTGCTGGACCTCCACACCACCGCCGACCAACTGGTGCCCGTGGAACAGGAGTCGGCGTTCGCCGGGCGGGTGCGCGCGGCCGGCGACGCCCCACTTCTGCGCCAGGCCTACGTGTCCCGCCAGAGCCACTGCAACTTCACCACCGCCGAAGTGGTCGCCGGTCTGCACGCCGTGGAACAGCGGCTGGACACCCGGCACTGGGGCGACGCCGCCACCGCAGCCCAACTCCAGCGCAGCGCAGACGAGTTGGGCCTCGACGGCGCCGCCTTCACCGACTACCGGCCGAGCCGTCTGACCGGTACCCGCTGATCCCGAAGCGTTCTCCCCCCGGCTCTCTCCCCGACCCTCTCCCCGGCTCTCCTCGATCCTTTCCCCGTCCCCAGCTCGCGCGCCTCAGGAGCCCTCCGTGTCAATGACGACCGAACCCTCCACCAGGACCGCCACCGGCCCCGGTCTGACCACCGGCACCCTGGTCGCCGGTCTTCTCGCCGTCTGCCTCGCCCAGATCGGCCTGGCCATACCGGCCACTCTCAACGGGCTGTTCCAGTCCGACCTGCACCCGGTCGGCTCCCAACTCACCTGGATCTCCGACGCGTTCCTGCTCCCGGTCGCCGTTCTGGAGCTGACCTTCGGCCTGCTCGGCGACCTCTTCGGCCGTAAACGACTGCTGGTCGGCGGCGCTTCGCTGCTGGCCGTGGGCGAGTTGGTCAGCGCCACCGCCTCCGGCGTCCACCAACTCTGGGCCGGGCAAGCCCTCGCGGGCCTCGGCGCCGCCGCCCTGTTCCCGACCTCGCTGGCCATCCTGGCCGCCGGCACCACCTCGCCCGCGCAGCGCGCCCGGGTCATCGCGATGTGGGCGGCCCTGCTCTCCACCGGCGGGTTCCTCGCCCCGCTGCTCGGCGGCGTCACGGCCACCTACGGCTCGTGGCGTTGGTCGTTCGTCGTGGTCACCGCCATCGCCGCGGCGAGCGCCGCCGTCAGCGCCCTGTTCGTCGTCAACTCCAGCGCCCCCGAAGGCCGTTCGCTCGACATAGCGGGCCAACTCACCATCGGCCTCGGCCTGTTCGCTCTCCTCTACGCCATCATCCAGGGCCCGACGGACGGCTGGGCCTCGCCCTCGATCGTCATCGCCTTCGTCCTGGCGGCCGTGTTCCTCGCCGCCTTCGTCCTGGCCGAGAAACGCGCCAAGTCCCCGCTCCTGCGCCTGGATCTGTTCGCCAACCGTGCCTTCGCGGTGGCCTCGGTCGTGGCCGTGGTGGGCATGTTCGCCTTCCTGGGCACCGCCTACTCCGTCAGCATCAGGCTCGGCCCGGTGCAGGACCAGGCCCCGATGCGGACGGGTCTGGCATTCGTCCTGCTCAACGGCATCACCTTGGCGATGCTGCCCCTGACCGAACGGCTGCTGCGAACGGTCGCACCGGGTCTACTGCTGGGCTCCGGGCTGCTGTTGATCGCGGCGGGCGACTACTGGGCGGCCACGCTGCCGATCACCGACACCGCGTTCACCTCGCTGATCGTGCCGCTCGGTCTGGTCGGCCTGGGCTTCTCGGTCACCGTCACCTCGATCACCGCGACGGCCGTCAACACCGTGCCGACCCACCTGGCCGGCATGGCGAGCGCCACCACCAACCTGCTCCGGGACTTCGGCTTCACCCTCGGCCCGGCCGTCATCGGCGCCGTCGCCCTGAGCCGCGCGGCCAGCAGCTTCTCCGACTCCCTGCACGGCTCCGCCCTGCCGCAGGCACTGAAGGGCGCGGGCACGGCCGTACTGGAAGAAGGCGGCCCACTGGCGGTGAACGGCGCCTCGGCGGCCTCGCCGAAGCTGGCCGACCTGCATCCGCTCGCCCTGGACGCCCTCGGCCACGGCTACTCGATCGGCTTCGTCGTCTGCGGCACGGCCGCACTGTGCTCCGCGCTGCTGGCTCTCGTCACACTCCGCGGCCGTGCCACTTCAGATGGCGATGCGGCTTCACATGGCGATTCCGCTTCACGTGACGCTCCCGCGGAGCAGAAGCAGTAGTCGTCCCGCAAGGGCGGGGGCGAGCGAACTCCGCAGGGGTCAGCGGCTCTTGCGTACCCTCGCCGCCGCGCGGGCTTCCGCGGCCTTGCGGGCCTCGGCGGATTTGCGGGACTCCTTGGTGGGACGGCCCGGGCGGGTGCCCATGCCTCGGAAGGGAGCGTTGCCGCCGCCGGCCTTCGTCCCGGTCGGCGGGCGTTTGGCGCCGGTGATGGCGGTCAGCTTCTCCTCGCCCGAGCGGACCTGTGTGACGGTCGGCCGGATACCGGCGTCGGACATCATCCGGTTCACATCGCGCCGCTGGTTGGGGGTGACCAGGGTGACCACGCTCCCGGACTCGCCGGCGCGCGCCGTACGCCCGCTGCGGTGCAGGTAGTCCTTGGCGTCGGCCGGCGGGTCGACGTTGACGACAAGGTCGAGGGCGTCGATGTGGATGCCCCGAGCGGCGACGTTGGTGGCGACCAGCACGGTGATCTCACCGTCCTTGAACTGGCCGAGCGTGTGCGTGCGTTGGGGCTGCGACTTCCCGCTGTGCAGGGCGGACGCCCGTACGCCGCTGGCCCGCAGGTGACGGGTGAACTGGTCCACCGCGGCCTTGGTGTCCAGGAACATCAGCACCCGGCCGTCCCGTGCGGCGATCTCGGTCGCCGTCGCGTACTTGTCGGCGGCGTGGATGTTCAGCACGTGGTGTTCCATCGTCGTGACCGAGCCCGAGGCCCGGTCGACCGACGCGAGAACCGGGTCGTGAAGATGGTCCTTGACCAGCTGGTCGACGTCATGGTCGAGCGTGGCCGAGAACAGCAGCCGCTGCCCGTCGGAAGGGATCTGCCCCAGGATCTCCGAGACCTGCGGCAGGAACCCCAGGTCACACATCTGGTCCGCCTCGTCCAGCACGGTGATCCGCACGTGGTTCAGGAGGCAGTCCCGGCGCGACACCAGGTCGCCCAGCCGCCCCGGCGTCGCGACGACCACCTCGACGCCCGTCCGCAGCAGTGCCTGCTGCCGGTTGATCGACAGCCCGCCGACCACCGTCGCCAGCCGCACCCCCATCGTCTGCGCGTACGGCGCCAGCGCGTCGCTCACCTGCTGTGCGAGCTCGCGAGTCGGCACCAGGACCAGGGCGAGCGGTCGCTTCGACTCCGCCCGCCGTCCCGCGAGCCGTACCAGCAGCGCGAGCCCGAAAGCCAGTGTCTTGCCGGAACCGGTCCGCGCCCGGCCGAGCACATCGCGCCCGGCCAGCGCGTCGGGCAGCGTCGCCGCCTGGATCGGGAACGGTTCCGTCACCCCGAGACCGGTCATCGTCTCGACCAGCTCGGGCGGCAGTCCGAGCGCGCCGAAGGAAGCGGCCGGCACCACCTGCGGCGCTACCGCCGACCCGTGCTCGCGGGCACGGGAGTGTCCGGCGGCCGACGGCTTCGCGTTCATGGGGAACCTTCCTCAGTCCGATGCCCGCAACGGCACCGGGGTCCGTACCCCTCGGTACGGACCCCGGCAGCGTCGAAGCGTTCACCCATTTTACCAGCGGACCCCGAGGTCGAACATTCACGGAGAAGGAGCTCGGCAGTATGGCGGTCGGTCGCGGCCGGTCCGCCAGTAGGCTGTGACAGCTGCGCCACCCCACCAACACCCCTTCCCTCAAAGGGACATGGCCTGCAGCAGTCGAGTCGTTCCACTGCGTGAGGATGAAGCAACAGGTGCTGATAGCGGGCCGGTACCGGCTGAACACCACCATCGGACGCGGCGCGATGGGCGAGGTCTGGCAGGCGTACGACGAGATGGGCGGCAGACCGGTCGCCGTCAAGCTCCTGCACTCCCAGAACTCCGAGCCCACCGCCACCGCCCGCTTCCGCCTGGAGGCCCAGACCGCGGGCCGGCTCAGCCACCCCCATGTGGTCGGCGTCCTCGACTTCGGCGAGCAGGAGGGCCGTCTGTACCTGGTGATGGAGCTCGTCGAGGGAGACAGCCTCTCCCATGTGCTCGCCCAGGCGGGCACCCTGCCGGCCGAGCACGCGGCCCATATCGCCGCCCAGTCGGCCGCCGGACTCAGCGCGGCACACGAACAGGGCATCGTGCACCGGGACATCAAGCCCGGCAACCTTCTCCTCGACGCCGACGGGTCCGTGAAGATCGCCGACTTCGGCATCGCGCACTTCATGAACGACCCGAGTGGCGCGCTCACCGCGACCGGCCAGATCGTCGGGACCAGCCTGTACATCGCCCCCGAGCGCGCCCTCGGCCAGTCTGCCGGGCCGCCGTCCGACGTCTACTCGCTCGGCTGCGTGCTCTACCAACTCCTCACCGGACAACCGCCGTTCCGCGCCAACAGCGCCATCGCCGTCCTCCACCACCACCTCGACACGCCCCCGGTACCACCACGTGAACTCGGCGTCGGGCTCCCGCCCGCCTTCGAGAACTATTTGCTCGGTCTCCTCGCCAAGCGACCCGAGGACCGTCCTACGGCGCGCCAGGTAGCCGAGTGGTTCGCCTCCGGCGCCTGGAGAGGGCGTCCCGAGCCCCTCCCGGCAGCCGCGCCGCGCCCCGAGCCGGAACCACGCGTGACCGCCTGGGATCCAGTCGCGGAGCCCAGGAGGAACGCGGCCCCCCGTTCCGGCCCGGGCACCGGCTCTGGCCCCGGTTCTGGCTCTGTGACCACGTACGCCTTCCCGTCCGCCGTCGCCGTCAGCAGCACCGCTCCGGCCCACCGGACACGACGCCGGCAACGAACGGGAGGCCGCGGCGTCGCCGTACGCCGATCGAAGACGGTGGGCACCGTCGCCGCCGTGGTGGTCTTCCTCGCGGCCCTGCTGGTCGGCCTGGCCTGGTTCTCCCCCGACCACAGCTCGGCGGACACACCACCGACGGATCCGCCGCGCAGCGCGAGTCCGTCCACGGCCACGCCGTAGGGCGAGAGGCGTTCGCTGCCGATCGTGACCACGCCCGCCCGGGGATCCACAAAGGGGAATCCAGGGCGGGCTGTGGTTATGGCTGGTCGTGCGATACGCGGGGCTCGGATCAGCCGCGGCGCAGCATCATGACGACAGCGACGATGACAATGATGACGACGACGGTACCCAGACCTATGTACACGGGTTCCTCTTTCCCTCGGGAAGCGGCACTCCTGGGTGCCGCAGAAAGCCGAGTACCCCCGACAAAGCCTTTCAGCCCGCTCCGGCACCACGACTGGGCACGCCTCAGGAACCGGTCATGAGGTGAGCCGCTCGTTCGGCGATGGCAAGGACCGTCGCGTCGGTGGGCGCCGACACGATGACGGCACGACCGAGGCATCGGCGACGCGCAGTCCCTCGATCGACCTCACCCTCTCGGCGGCCACCGTACGGCGACTGCCCGTGGCGAGGGTGACTTGCTGAAGTGTGCCGTCGAAGCTGGTGATGTACGCGCTGCCGTCGGCGACGGCCACTCCCCGGAGGTTCCCCAGACCGGTGGTGACCGTGTCGAGCGCTCCGCTGGCCAGGTCGAGCTTGAGCGGATCACCTCCCGAGTACGCCAGATACACCGCGCCGGCATTGTCGGAGGCGATGGCGATGGCGATGGCGACCGGGGAACCGGCAGCCGGCGCGATCCGCACGCAGTCCGTGGACGGGCACTTGACGTCACCCGTCGCGGCAACTGCCGGAGCGGCAAGGGTCATTGTCGCGCCCGACGCCAGCAACGCGCCGAGGGCCAGCGCCACGCCCAGCGCGCCCGAGTCTGCTGAGCGAGCGGGACGGTCGAGCGGGCGTCGCGTCGCGTCGCGGTCCCAGATCTCATCATTGAGTCCATCCGTTCCTGTCCGTCGACGATCGGTGGGCCCACGGGATCGCCGCTGGCACTGCACTGGCTACGCGCGGGGGTACGGAGAGGCTCACCAAGGGAGCCCGGACTTTCACTGTTCCTGGGCAACGAGGTCCGCCTTCCGGCGCGCCGGCCCGCTGCGATCCAGGCCACCCGGCGACCAGCACAGGCCGCGCCCGTCCGCATCGGCCGAAGTGGCGGCCCGATCGCCCTGCCGCCAGGCTGGCCGCAGACATACCGACACGCACGACGGACAGACGCACAGACAGGCAGACACGCGGACGCACAAGAGGACTGGTTCCACATGCACATCGATCTGACGGGACGCACCGCCCTGGTGACGGGCTCGACGCAGGGCATCGGCGCGGCGATCGCCGCCGAACTCGCGCGCTCCGGCGCCCGTGTCGGGGTGAACGGCCGGGACGAGCAGCGCGTCGCGGAGGGCGTGGCACGGCTCGCGGCGGAGGTGCCCGGCGCGGACTTCGTTCCCGTGGCCGCCGACGTCGCGAACGAGGAGGGCGCTCAGCGCGTGCTCGACGCGCTGCCGGAGCTGGACATCCTCGTCAACAACCTGGGCATCTTCGGCTCCGCCGACCCGTTGGAGATCAGCGACGAGGAGTGGCGGCGCTATTTCGAGGTGAACGTGCTGGCCGCGGTCCGGCTGACCCGGATGTATCTGCCGGGCATGACGGAGCGCGGCTGGGGCCGGATCCAGTACATCGCCAGCGACTCGGCGGTCGTCATCCCGGCCGAGATGATCCACTACGGCATGTCCAAGACCGCGCTCCTCGCCGTCGGCCGCGGCTTCGCGAAGCAGGCGGCGGGCACAGGGGTGACGGTCAACTCGGTCATCGCCGGCCCCACCCACACCGGCGGCGTCGAGGACTTCGTCTACGAACTCGTCGACCGCGACCTGCCCTGGGACGAGGCCCAGCGCGAGTTCATGCGGAAGCACCGGCCGCAGTCCCTCCTGCAACGGCTGATCGAGCCCGATGAGATCGCCCACATGGTCGTCTACCTCAGCTCCGACCAGGCTTCGGCGACAACGGGCGGAGCCCTGCGCGTCGACGGTGGATACATCGACTCGATCCTGCCTTGATGTCCCTCAACTCATAGTTGCCGCACGCACTACGCGACCCAGAACTATGGTGTCCCACCACATGTGCCGCTGACGTGCCCCTTCCTACCGTGTGCCATCACGTACCCGTCCCCACGGCACACAAGGAAGTGGCGCACATGGCCTCCGCACCCACCGCTCCCCCACCCCCGACCAATCTCAAACGAGTCGTCGCCGCCAGCCTCATCGGCACCACCATCGAGTGGTACGACTTCTTCCTCTACGGCTCCGCGGCCGCGCTCGTCTTCAACAAGCTGTTCTTCCCCGACTCCGATCCGCTCGTCGGCACCCTGCTCTCCTTCCTGACCTACGCCGTGGGTTTCGCGGCCCGCCCGCTCGGCGCCCTCGTCTTCGGGCACTACGGCGACCGGCTCGGCCGCAAGAAGCTGCTGGTGCTGAGCCTGGTGCTGATGGGCGGGGCGACCTTCGCGATCGGGCTGCTGCCGACCCACGCGACCGTGGGAGCGGCGGCGCCGGTCCTGCTCACCGCGCTGCGCCTGGTGCAGGGCTTCGCACTCGGCGGCGAGTGGGGCGGAGCCGTACTGCTGGTTTCGGAGCACGGGGACGCACGCCGGCGCGGATTCTGGGCGTCGTGGCCCCAAACCGGCGCGCCCGCAGGGCAGTTGCTCGCGACGGGAGTGCTGTCCCTGCTCACCGCCGTCCTGTCGGACGAGGCCTTCGGCAACTGGGGCTGGCGCATCCCGTTCCTGCTCTCCGGTGTCCTGGTCGCCGTCGGTTTGTGGATTCGTCTGTCTGTCGATGAATCCCCCGTGTTTCAGGGGGCGTTGGCCCAGGCGGAGGCCCGCAAAGCCGCCGCCCGGACAACGGCCCGAAGCACCGACCCCGAACAACTCCCGCTCGTCTCCGTACTGCGCCACCACTGGCGCGACATACTCGTCGCGATGGGCGCCCGCATGGCGGAGAACATCAGCTACTACGTGATCACCGCCTTCATCCTCGTCTACGCCACCTCCTCGGCCGGCGTCTCCCGGCAGACGGCGCTGAACTCCGTACTCATCGCCTCCGCCGTGCACTTCGCCGTCATCCCGGCCTGGGGCGCCCTGTCGGACCGGATCGGGCGCCGGCCCGTGTATCTGCTCGGTGCGGTGGGCATCGGGCTGTGGATGTTCCCGTTCTTCTCGCTGATCGACACCGGAGACTTCGGCAACCTCGTCCTCGCCGTGACCGTCGGCCTGGTCCTGCACGGCGCGATGTACGCACCCCAAGCCGCCTTCTTCTCCGAGATGTTCGCGACCCGGATGCGCTACTCCGGCGCTTCCATCGGCGCCCAGTTCGCCTCGGTCGCGGCGGGCGCCCCGGCCCCGCTGATCGCCACCACCCTGCTGGCCGACTACGGCAGCTCGACCCCGATCGCCCTGTATGTGATCGCGGCGGTCGTCCTGACCCTGATCGCGGTGGGCGTGGCCACGGAGACCCGGCACCGCGACCTGGCCGAGGTCGAGGCCGGCAAGGACGACCGGGCCGCGACCGCTCCCGCGACAGACGCAGCGGATGCGACGCACGCGACGGATGCCGCAGGCACGGCAGACGCTCGCACCGCCTGACCGGCACGAGCAGCACACGGCCCGCCGGCCCTCGTACGCCCCGCGCCTACGAGGGTCACCGCCGCACCGGACTCGCCAACCGGCGCAGTCTCAGGGCGAGTTGGATCTCCAGGACGCGGCCCGGTTCCTGCCAGTCCTCGCCGAGGAGCCGGCCCACGCGCTCCAGCCGTTGGGCGACGGTGTTGACGTGGACGTGCAGGTCGTCCTTCGTCCGGGCCGGGCTCATCCCGCAGGCGAAGTAGGCGTCCAGGGTGCGCAGCAGATCCGTGCCGCGCCGCTCGTCGTACCGCACGAGCTGCCCGATGGTCCGCTCCACGAAGCCGCCGATGTCCCGGTCCCCGGCGAGGAGCAGTCCGAGGAAGCCGAAGTCCTCGGCGGCGGCGCCGTCTCCGGTACGGCCCAACAACCGCAGGGCGTCGAGGCAGCGGCGCCCCTCTTCGTAGGCGGCGACCACGGCGTCGGGCCGCGTGGCGGGCTTCTCAACGGGGGCGGAGGCCCCGACGGTGACCGCTTCGCGGACCGCCGCTCCCAGGTGGGCGGCGGTGCGGCGGGCCAGGTCCGTGGCGGTGTCGCCGGGGTCGAGGGGCAGCAGCAGGACGGTGCCGCCGTCGCGGGCTGCGGCCAGTCCGTGCCGGGTCCCGGCGAGGTGTGAGGCGGCGGACCACAGGCGTCTGCGGGCGGCGGCCTCCTGGTCGGCGTCGGCGGCCGTGCCGTCGAGCAGGGCGGCGAGTACGACATGGGTGGCGTCCAGGTCGGCGTCCAGCCTGGACGCGCGCTCCCGCAGCAGGCGCGGGTCGCGGTCGCGGGCGTCGAGCAGGTCGTCCAACAGCTCGCCGCGCACGCGCTGTTCGGCCTCGGCGGCCGACCGTCGGGCGAGCAGCAGCAAGGAGGTGACCATGGCGGCGCGCTCCAGGGTGCGCTGGTCGACGGGGTCGAGGCCGGGGTGTCCTCGCAGCACGAGCGCGCCGAGCAGTTCACCGCCGGCGGCCACGGCGGCGATCCAGTCGTCCCGGTGCCGCACCGCGTGCCCTTCGACGCGGGACGCTTCCAGCGCTTTCGTGGGTGTGGCATCGGTCTCGGTGAACTCGACTGCTCCGTCGAGGACTTGGGAGACCGCGGCGGCCACGTCGTGAACTCCGCCGCCGCGCAGCACGAGTTCGGCGAGCCGGTCGTGGACGTCGGACGCGCGCTCGATGACTCCGCTGTGGTCCTGGATGATCTCGTTGGCGCGCTCCAGGCCGGCGAGGGCCGAGCGGGTCTCGGTGAGCAGGTTCGTGGTGTCGATGGCGGCCGCGGCGAGTGCGGCGAAGGAGCCGAGCAGCGCGATCTGCTCCCGCTCGAAGACCCGCGCCCGCCGGTCGGCCGCGAACAGCACTCCGATGACACGGTGCCCGAGCATCAGCGGCACCCCGAGGATCGCCACCAGCCCCTCGTCCTGTACCCCGGAGTCGATGGTGAGGGTGTGCTGGAAGCGGTCGTCCTTGAAGTAGTCGTCGGTCACGTACGGCCGTGCCGTCTGGGCCACGAGTCCGCCGAGCCCCTCCCCCATGCCCAGCCGCAGCTGCTGGAAGCGGGCCGCGACCGAACCCTCGGTCACCCGCATGTAAGTGTCGCCCCTGGCCGGGTCGTTGAGGCTGAGGTAGGCGATGTCGGTGCCGAGCAGGGACCGGGCGCGCTGGACGATCGCCTGCAGTACGGCGTCCAGGTCACGCAGTCCGGCGAGGTCGTGGGCCGTCTCGAAGAGCGCGGACAGCTCGGCCTCACGACGTCGGCGTCCCTCCAGCTCCGAACGCACGCGCAGCGCGAGCACCTTGGCGTGTTCGAGCCCGGCGATCACCTCGGCCGCTCTTCCGTCGGCGCGGGCGAGCAGCACCGGCTGCTCATAGGCGTCGGCGGAGGCACCCCGGGCCAGCAGCTCGAGGAACGGCGCCTCGGCACTGCTCGGTCGCGCTGCGGCACCGGTGACGGTGGCGGAGCGCTCGGCTGACTGCACGTGATCGCTGGACATGCTCACAGGATTCCTCATCGCCGGGCCGGCCGGTCAGGCCTGTGGATAACTCCAAATCGCCTGCGCGTCAGATGCTTCAGTGCGCGGTCCACCCGCCGTCCAGCACCAGCGAGGTGCCGGTCACGAAGGACGCGTGCGGGCCGCACAGATAGGCGACGGCCTCGGCGACCTCCTCCGGTTCGATGAGCCGTTTGACCGCGCTGTCCTGCAGGAGCACCTCGGTCAGCACGCGTTCCTCGGGGATGCCGTGCGCCTGTGCCTGGTCGGTGAGCTGTCGCTCGACCAGGGGGGTGCGCACATAGGCGGGGTTCACACAGTTCGAGGTGACGCCATGGGGTGCGCCTTCGAGGGCGGCGGTCTTGGAGAGTCCCTCCAGTCCGTGTTTGGCGGCCACATACGCGGACTTGAAGGCGGACGCGCGCAGCCCATGGACGGAGGACACATTGACGATCCGCCCCCAGCCCTGCCCGTACATATGGGGCAGGGCCCCGCGGATGAGCCGGAAGGGCGCCTCCAGCATCACGGTGAGCACCGTGTGGAAGACATCGGGCGGGAACTCCTCGATGGGGCGCACCAGTTGCAGCCCCGCGTTGTTCACCAGGACATCCGTGCCGGCGGCGGCGTGCTCGGCGGCGTCCAGGTCGGTGAGGTCGAGCACATGCGGCTCGACGGTGCCCGCGAGGCCCTGCGCCTGCGAGGCCAGCTCCGCCAGTCCCGGGGCGTCCAGGTCGACCGCTCTGACCTTCGCCCCGGCGGCCGCCAGCCGCAGCGTGCAGGCACGGCCGATACCGCCGGCAGCACCGGTGACGAGGGCGGTACGGCCGCTGAGGTCGAGGAGGTGAGCATGGGGCCCCGGGAGGGCGTTGGGCACGGTCATGTGGCGAGCCTAGACAGCGCCCTCGCCCCATCGCATATGGGCCGAGCACATACTTCAGTCGGAACTCGTGGTGTCGAACCATGTGGGTGCGTCGGCCAAGGTCTGCTTGATCCGGAACAGCTGGTGATCGCTGAGCTGGGGCAGCGCGTCCAGCTCGAACCAGCCGACCTCCAACGACTCGTCGTCGTTCACGGCCGCCTCACCACCGACGGCCCGGCACTGCAGCGTGATGTCCATGAACTGGCAGGCGTCACCGTTGGGATAGCGGATCGGTCCCCCGGCCTTCACCATGACGACCCGTTCCGCCACGCACTCGACGGCCGTCTCCTCGAACACCTCGCGCACCGCGCAGACCGCTGGCTGCTCACCGGGCTCGGGAATGCCGGAGGGCAGGGCCCACTCGTGGTTGTCCGCCCGCTTGCCCAGCAGGATGCGACCCGCGTCGTCGAAGACAACGGCGCTGACCCCGGGAAGCCAGAGCAGCTGATGCCCCGCGGAGGCCCGGATCGTACGGATGAAGTCGGGAGTAGCCATGCTCCGACCCTAACGGGACGATCCATGGCTACTCCACGAACTGCCGTGCGCACGGCGGGCGTACAGCAGGCGTACGGCTACACGCCGCCCGCGCGCCGCCCGCGCACACCGGCGGCGATCGCCCAGCCGAGACCGGCCGCGGCGACGAGCACCAGGGCCATCTCGGGCAGGATGCCGAGCTTCGTGGCCGGGGTCTCCGAGGAGCGCAGCGGCACCTTCTGGACCAGGGAGTCGGCCACGAACATGCCGGTCTTCTGCGTGATCTTCCCGTCCGGCATGATGATCGCGCTGACGCCGCTGGTCACCGGGACGGTGACGGTCCGGCTGTGTTCGACCGCGCGGACCCGGGACATGGCGAGCTGCTGGTAGGTCATCTCGCTGCGGTCGAAGGTCGCGTTGTTGCTCGGCACGGAGATCAGCTGGGCGCCGTCGGTGACCTCGGAGCGCACGGCCCAGTCGAAGGCGGCCTCGTAGCAGGTGACCAGGCCGATCTTGGCGCCGTTCATGGTGAACACGCCCGGCTTGGTGCCCCGGCTGAAGTCCTGGCGGACCATGCTGGTCCAGTTCTTGTTGATCGCCCCGAGCAGCGAGCGCATCGGCAGGTACTCGCCGAACGGCTGGATCTGCCGCTTGTCGTAGGTGTCGGTCGGACCCTTCACCGGGTCCCAGAGGATCTGCTCGTTGTAGAGCTTGCCGCCCCGTTCGACGACACCGCCGACCGAGATGGGCGCGCCGATCGCCTTGGCCGCCTCGTCGATGTCGGTGTACGCCTGGGCGTCGGCGAAGGGGTCGACGTCGGAGGAGTTCTCCGGCCACAGGACCACATCGGGCTTGGCGACCTTGCCCGCCTTGACCTGCGCGGCCAGCCTCAGGGTCTCCTTGACGTGGTAGTCGAGCACGGCACGCCGTTGGGCGTTGAACTCCAGTCCCGCGCGCGGGACGTTGCCCTGGATGACCGCGACGGTCGTGGTGCCGTCCTCGGCCTTGTCGCTGACCAGGGACCGCGCGGCGACCGCGGCCACCACCGGTACGGCCACGCTCAGCAGGGCCACGGTCGCGGCGGACCGCCGTACGACACGGGTGTTCCGGCTCTCCAGGGCCAGGCGCACGACCTCGTACAGGCCGAAGCCGCACAGGACGACCGCGAAGCCGAGGACCGGGGTGCCGCCCACCGCGGCGAGCGGCAGGAAGACGCCGTCCGCCTGGCCGAACGCGATCTTGCCCCAGGGGAAGCCGTGGAAGGGGGCACGCGCGCGTACCGCCTCACCGGCGATCCACAGTGCCGCCGCCCACAGCGGCCAGGCGGGCAGCTTCGACACCGCTGTGATGGCCGCGCCGACCAGCGCGACGAAGATCGCCTCGACCACGACCAGGGCGATCCAGGGCCCGGGGCCGACCTCCACGCCGGTCCACACCAGCAGCGGCAGCAGGAATCCGAGGCCGAAGAGATAGCCCAGCCCGAGGCCCACCTTCCAGCTGCGGCCGCGCAGCACCCACGCGAAGCAGGCGAAGGCGGGCAGCGCCAGCCACCACAGGGTGCGTGGCGGGAAACTGACGTAGAGCAGCACTCCGGAGAGCGCGGCTACGGCGGCCGGGACCAGACGGACGAGGCGGGCGAGGCGCGATACGGGCGCGGCCTGTGGCTTCAGCTGGTCCGACTCGTCCACGGAAGTTGCGGTGACGGTCACTCCGGGAGTGTACGGCGGTCGACCTTGGCGCCGACAGCACGGTCCGGATGGCAGCCCAGGGCACTGAGCAGGGCCTCAGCCGTATCGTTCCTGCGCAACTCGTCCACAAATCGGTCATCAGCCGTTACGGTGATCCGGAGCCCCTGTCGTGCGGTCGGTCCAGGCCAGGACGGCCGGGGCCGGTCACGGGTCGGGGGCGGCCCGGTTCAGGGGGCGGCGGGGTGGGTTCCACGGGGATGGCGTCGGCGACCGGTCCGGACGCCGACGGTGAAAGACGCAATGTTTCTGATGCGGCGGGCATGGCGGTGCTCGGATCGTGTGCCGCGTGGTCGCTGATCACCGCCGCCATGCACGACGGCCGGCCCGAGGGAGTGCTGCTCGCGGTCCTCGCGGTTGCCGCCGGTTACGCGTCAGGGCGGATTTCCGGGGCGCTCGTGCCGGTCGCCGCGCCCTGTGCGGGGGCGCTGGCCGGGCTCGGAATGGCGCTGGCCGAACCGCGTCTCGCCCCGGGCCCCCAGTTCGCCGTGCCGCTCGGCCACGCCGGTGCGACCTCGGCCCTGCTGACCCTGGCCGTGGGTTCCGCGTGCTGCTCCGCCTGGGCCGCCTCGGCACCGGGCCTACGGCTCGCGCTGCGGCTGCTGGCGGCCGGGATCACGGTCGCCGCGGCCGTCCTGGGCTCGGTCACGGGATTCGTCCTGTGCACGGCGGTGCTGCTGTGCTCGCTCGCCGCCGGCCGGATGCAGCGCCGCGGTCTGGGCATCGCGGGCCTGGGCCTGGCCACGGCGCTGGTGACCGGCGCGACCTGGGCCGTCGCCGGAAACGTCCTCCCGGACGGGCTGACCGCGTCCCTGGAGGGCCAGCTGACCCCGCACCGGGTCCAGCTGTGGCAGGACGCCCTGCACATGGCTCACCAGGACTCCGCCCTGGGAGTGGGTCCGGGGCGCTTCGGGGAACTGGGCAGCGCGGCGGCCGAGGCCCTGCTGCCGGACGGCAAACCGCACTCCGCGCCGCTTCAGCTGGCGGCCGAGCAGGGAATCGTCGGCGTACTCCTCTTGGCGGCGGCCTACGGCTGGGTCCTCCACGCGCTGTGGCGCACTACGCGCCCGACCCCGATCGCGCTGACCGCGGCCGCCGCGCTGACGGGGCTCGCGATCATCGCCTCGGTCGGCAACGCGCTCAGCTTCACCTCGGTGTCGGTCGGCGCCGGCTTCCTGGCCGGGCTGGCCACGGCCCACCCGATCGCCGACGACGCCTCACGCACCGCGCCGGACACACACGCGCGTGGCGACCGACTGGCCCCGTGACGGACGAGGAACGCGTCAGTGCGCCGCGCCGGGCTTGGGCGGCGCCAGCCGGTCCGTGATGATCCGTACGGCCGCCTCCGCGTTGTCCACGGTGATCGTGAACGTGTGCCCGTCCCACAGCCGCAGGACGATGCCCTCGCCACGCCGTACGACGACGGCGGTGCCCTTCTCGGGCCGCCAGCGGTAGCCCCAGCCGCCCCACTGGCGCGGGGTGACGTGCGGGGCGAACTCGGCGCCCGCGACGCTCGCGAGGGGGATGCGGCGGCGCGGCACACCGATGTGGCCGCAGCGCACTTCGAGGGTCTCCGTGTCGACCTTCAGACCGACGTGCACGAAGGCGAGCGTGCCGAACAGCATGAGCAGTCCGGCCGCGATGCACCCGACGACGGACATGACGAGCGGAGCGATGCCGGACGTCCAGGTGGAGTCCACGGCCAGCTCGATGCCGAGCGCCATGCAGGCGGCACCGGCGAGCGCCAGCAGCCACTGGAACCGGTTCGTGGCGCGACCGGTCCAGATCTCGGTCTGCGGGAAGGTTTCGTCGCGGGGGTGGTCCCTCATGCATACGAGACTACTCAGGTTTCGCTGCGCGGGTATGGCGTTGCGGAGGGTGACCGTTTTGTGTGCCGACCCGGTGGACGCACAGCGTCCGGTGCGTCGCCGGTGGTCAGTGGGCGGGGGTGACGGCCCGCAGGAGTCGGCCCTCGGCGTAGATCGAGGCGGCGGCGGGCAGCGCGCCCTCGCGGCCGTTCAGGAGCACCGTCACGGTGCCGTCGGGCAGCGCCTCGGGGGCGGGCTGTTCACCGATCCGGCGCAGTGCCTGGGCGGCCACCGCGTCGGCGGAGCCGTGCAGGACGAGCGGCGGGCGGTCGGGGCGCTGCACGGCGGCGCGGATGCGTTCTGCGACCAGCTCGTAATGGGTGCAGCCCAGGACGACGGTCGTTACATCGTCGGGGGTCAGCTCGGCCGCCGCGGCGACGGCGGCGTCGATGGCCGCCTCGTCCCCGTGTTCCACGGCTTCGGCCAGTCCCCAGCACGGGATCTCGGTGACCGGCACGCCGTCGGCGAAGTCCTTGATGAGACCGCGCTGATAGGGGCTGCCGGTGGTGGCCGGCGTCGCCCAGATCGCGAAGGGCGTGCCACCGGCGGCGGCCGGCTTGATCGCCGGGACCGTGCCGATGACCGGGATACCCGGCTCCAGACGCTCACGCAGGACCGTCAGGGCGTGCACGGTCGCGGTGTTGCAGCCGATGATCAAGGCGTCGGGCCGGTGCGCTGCGGCGGCCTCGGCGACGGCCAGCGCGCGCTGGGCGACGTCTTCCGGCGTCCGCGGCCCATAGGGCATGCCCTCGGGGTCCAGGGAGAGCACGAGATCCGCGTCGGGGCGCACGCGCCGTACGGCGGCGGTGGCCGCCAGAAGGCCGATTCCGGAGTCCATCAGCGCGATCTTCACCCGGCCACGATAGACGATGGCCTCTGTGGATCCGCTGCCGTGGGGCAGACTGCGCCCGTGAGCGCCATCGTGTGGATCGCCGTCGGATCACTCGCCGCCTGGCTGTGGCTGCTGTTCTGTCAGGGCTTCTTCTGGCGCACGGACATCAGACTCCCGGCCCGCACCGACCCGGACGACTGGCCGCAGGTCTGTGTGGTCGTCCCGGCCCGCGACGAGGCCGCCGTACTCCCCGAGAGCCTGCCCTCGCTCCTCACCCAGGACTACCCCGGGCGGGCGGAGATCTTCCTTGTCGACGACGGCAGTTCGGACGGCACCGGGGAACTGGCCCGCGAGCTGGCGTCCCGGCACGGTGGGCTGCCGCTCACCGTGGACTCCCCCGGCGAGCCGCCCGCGGGCTGGACGGGCAAGCTGTGGGCCGTACGGCACGGCATCGGTCTGGCACGCGCGCGTGACCCCGAGTACCTGTTGCTGACGGACGCGGACATCGCGCATGCCCCGGACAGCCTGCGGGAGTTGGTGGCGGCGGCGCGCACCGGCGGCTTCGACGCCGTGTCGCTGATGGCCCGGCTGCGCGTGGAGAGTCTGTGGGAGCGGCTCGTGGTGCCGGCGTTCGTCTACTTCTTCGCGCAGTTGTATCCGTTTCGCCGGATCGGCAACCGGTCGGCGCGGACGGCCGCCGCGGCGGGCGGCTGCGTCCTGCTGCGCACCGACGCGGCCGAACGGGCGCGGATCCCGGACGCGATCCGGCAGGCGGTGATCGACGACGTGGCGCTCGCGCGGGCCGTCAAAGGCGGCGGGGGTCACATCTGGCTGGGGCTCGCCGAGCGGGTGGACAGCGTGCGTCCGTATCCGCGGCTGCACGACCTGTGGCGGATGGTCTCGCGGAGTGCCTACGCGCAACTGCGGCACAACCCGCTGCTCCTCCTGGGCACCGTCGTCGGCCTGGCGCTCGTGTATCTGGTGCCCCCGGTGGCCCTGGTGGTGGGCCTGGCCGCGGGGAGTACTGCGACTGCGGTCCTCGGGGGTCTCGCGTGGCTGGTGATGACGGGGACGTACATCCCGATGCTCCGCTACTACGGGCAGCCGCTGTGGCTCGCTCCCCTGCTGCCGTTCACCGCGTTTCTGTACCTCCTGATGACCGTCGATTCCGCGGTGCAGCACTACAGGGGACGCGGCGCGGCGTGGAAGGGCCGGACGTACGCGCGTCCCGACGCTGTCGTCGGCGACGAGAGCTGAGCGGTCACTTGCGGCCCGGGGTCCAGTTCATGCCCCACCCGTAGACGCGGTCGACGGTCCGCTGCGGGCTCACCCCGCGGTCGGGGACGAGGTAGCGGACCTCGCGCTGGACGACGAGATCGCCCCCGGTGTTGGTGATCAGGGCGAGCGCGCACACCGTGGAGGGCACCGTGCACTCGTCGAGCGAGAAGTCGATCGCGGCGCCGTGCTGCGGCTGGAGGGTGACCGTGGCGTGCAGGTCGGCGAAGGAACGGGCGCCTTCGTAGATGGTCACGAAAACGAGGATGCGCCGGAAGTCCTTGATGTGGTCGAGGTTCACGGTGAGGTTCTCGCCGCTCGCCGACGCGCCGGTGCGGTCGTCGCCGTCGAGGTGGATGTACGGGGGCCGCTCCAGGGAGCCGTACGCGTTGCCGAGGGCCTGGACGACGCCCTTGCGGCCGTCGGCGAGTTCGTACAGGGCGCACAGGTCGAGGTCGAGGTCCGCGTGCATCGCGACCGCCCGGCCGCGCTTGCTGCCCCAGCCCGAGAACTGCTTGCGCACCTCCCAGTTGAGGTTCACGCGCATGGCACCCGATGTGCCGCCCTGCTTGGTCAGGGAGACCGAGGGGGCCGCCTTGGTGAGCGTCACCTTGGACAGCCGCACGGGGGCCGCCGAAGGGGGCGGGGGCGGACTCACCGGAGGCGCGACCGGAGAAGGCATGGTCACGGGCGGCTGGACCGGCGGCGGCAGGTTCACGGGTGGCCCGGAGGGCCGCGGCATGGTCACCGGTGGGCCGGCCGGCGGTGGCATGGTCGCGGCCGGTGCCGCCTGTTGCGGCTCGTCCACGGTGATGCCGAAGTCGGTCGCCAGGCCTTCGAGTCCGCTGTCGTAGCCCTGGCCGACGGCCCGGAACTTCCAGGCGCCCTGGCGGCGGTAGAACTCGCCGAGCACGAAGGCGGTCTCGACCGTCGCGCCCGCGCTGTCGAAGCGGGCGACCGCGGTGTTCTGCACGGCGTCCCGGACCTCGATGTACAGGTCGGGGACCCGGCCGAACGTTCCGCCGTCCGTCGAGGCGGCGAGGACGATGCGGTCGACGGCCGGCTCCACGCGCGCGAGGTCGACGAGCAGACTGTCGGTCACCTGCCCGCCGGCGTTGCCCTTGCCCTCGTGGCGGACCGCGCCGGAGGAGTGCGCCGGCTGGTTGTAGAACACGAAGTCGCCGTCGGACCGGACCTTCCCGTCGACCAGCAGCAGGGCCGAGGCGTCCGCGTCCGGCACGCCGGGTCCGGACCGCCAGCCCAATTCGACGCGCAGTGCCGTCGTCGGCACCGGAACATTCGATCCTTTCGGCATCGACATGTCTGCCCCCATCACGTGTCACCGTGCCAGGGCACGCCCCGGCAGCCCATCGGGTGTCTACCCGCACAACCTATTCCCCGGGGCGGCGAACGCCCATCAGGGGCGCGTCAACACCGTTGGCCAACCGCTGGTAACCCGCCGGGAACTAGGCTTTTACCCGATCCGAACACGGGGCGATGCCCTTTTTTGCCAAGTTCGCTCGCATTGGGGATCCCGTGCCACCGCCGACACGGAAAACAACCCTCTTATCGGTCTCCCCAACCAGCACATCGTGGGCTTAACTTATGTGCCATGACCTCCCCCCGCTCCACTTATGGCGGCGGCTATTACTCCGCCTCCTTCCCGGACACCCCGATCTACGACTCCCTCGTGGCCGAGCGGGGTACCCCGCAGATCGCCCCGATCCGGGTCCCCGCCGCTTACGACATGCCGGGGAGCAACCTGCCGGCGCTGCCGTCGGGACTGCCCGCCCTCCCGGCGGGTCCGTCGCAGGCTTCCTACGGCGGCTATCCGCAGGCGCAGCAGCCCGCCCCGCTGCAGCAGGCGCCCGCCGCCTACATCCCGCAGCAGGCCCCGCCGCGCGGTTACCCCGGGCAGCAGCAACAGCAGCCGCGCCCGATGGCGGCTCCGGCCGGCTACGAGGCGATGCGTCCGGCGGCTCCCCGCCCGGCCCCGGCTCCGTACCAGCAGGACCCGTACAACAACCAGCAGCAGTACCGCGGCTACTGATCCACACCCTGCGTTGTCGGTGCCACCTGGCACGATGGAGCGATGGGGAATGCGGAACTGCGGTCGATCCACGTTCATCCGGTCAAGGCGCTCCGGGGCTTCTCGCCCCGGGAGGCTCTCGTGGAGCCTTGGGGGCTGGCCGGGGACCGACGCTGGGCGCTGATCGACGACGGGGGAAAGGTCGTCACGCAACGCGAGCACCCGCGTCTCGCACTGGCCGCCGCCGAGCTTCTGCCCGGCGGCGGTGTTCGTCTGTCCGCGCCCGGCCGTGACCCGCTGAGCGTGCCCGTTCCGAAGCCGGTCACCACCGTCTCGATGGAGATCTTCGGTACCAAGGTCGACGCGGTGCCGGGGCGCGACGCCGCCCACACGTGGTGCAGCGACTATCTGGGCTTCGGCGTACGTCTTGTCCACATGGACGAGCCCGCCACGCGCAGGCCCGTCGACCCCGACTACGCGCTTCCCGGTGAGACGGTCAGTTTCGCCGACGGCTATCCGCTGCTGCTGACCTCCGAGAACTCCCTCGACGCCCTCAACTCCCTTGTCGCGCAAGGGGATCGCCCTGCCGAGGGACCGCTTCCCATGAACCGGTTCCGGCCCAATGTGGTCGTCGCGGGCACCGCCGCCTGGGCCGAGGACGACTGGTCGGGCGTCACGATCGGCGAGGTCGCCTTCCGTGTCGCGAAGAAGTGCGGGCGCTGCGTCGTGACCACCACCGACCAGGGCACCGCCGAGCGCGGCAAGGAGCCCCTGCGCACCCTGGCCCGGCACCGCCGTATCGGCGGCAAGCTCGTCTTCGGGCAGAACCTGGTGCCCCGGTCGACCGGCACGATCCGCGTCGGTGATCCGGTCCGGATTCTCGCGTAGTCCGGATTCCCGCTTGGGCGGAGTTCCGCCGAAGAGCGCGCGGGGCGGGAACCCTCCCCGTGGGCCCGGTCGTTGAGATCCCGTGAGAAGTTCATGAGCCCCCCGGGGAGAGGTGATTTCGCTCTCTCTTTGACGGGCCTCTTGGGTGAACGGCTGGGCGTGGGGTTATCACGGAGCGGGAAGGGGGTGCGGGACGGTGGGAGCAATCAGGGGTCTGTGGCGCTGGCGGCGCAATCCACTGCGTCGCGCGACCGATCTGGTCGAGGCCTGGCTGGCCCTCGTGGTCCTGCTGCTGGTCCTGGTCGCCGCACCCGTGATCGGTTCGCTCGTCGGCGCGATCGCCCAGGACACCCTGCAGCGGTCGGTGCGGGAGCAGGGCGCGGACCGGCACGTCGTGACGGCGACGGTGGTCAAGAAGCTGAAGGGGGCCGAGATCGACCCCGACCCGGACTCGTCCACCGCGCGGGACATCCGCAGCCGCGTCCTCGCCGACTGGACCGCCCCGGACGGCACCGCCCAACACGGCGCCGTGATGGCGAGCCTCAACACCCCGCACACGGGCGACCACTTCAGGCTCTGGACGGACCAGCACGGACACATAGTGGCCCGCCCGCTGGACTCGGCCACGGCGACGACGCACGCCGTGCTCGCCGGGCTCGGCGCGGCGCTGCTTACCGCCGGGCTCGTCGACAGCGGCAGACGGTTCGTGCTGTGGCGCATGGTCCGCCGCAGGTACGCCCGTTGGGACCGCGCATGGGAGCGGGCGGGCCCGGACTGGGGCCGGACCGGCACCGGCAGCTGACAGCCTTCCGGCTCTGGTCAACCCACCGTCCGCACGCACGCTACGGTGGACCGGCGAAGGCTTCGGCATCAACCCGCGTACCACGAGGTGGGGGCACAGCAGCGCCATGGCACAGGGCACGGTCCAGGTGACGCACACCGGTACATCGAGGTGGCGGCGCCGCACAGGTGAGTACGCGTCGCTCGCCGCCGCCCTGGAGGCCGCGGCCGAGGGAGACGTCCTCACCGTCGCTCCCGGCACCTACCGGGAGAACCTCGTCGTCTCGCGGTCGGTGACCCTGCGCGGCCCCGAAGGTTCGCCCGGCTCGGTGCGCATCGCGCCCCTGGACGGCGTGCCGTTGACCGTCCGTGCCTCGGCGGTGGTCCAGGACCTGCATGTCGAGGGCCAGGACTCGGCCGCGCCCGCCCTTCTTGTCGAGGACGGCGCACCGGAGTTGACGGACCTTCGGATCGTCACACGCTCCGCGTCCGGCATCGAGGTGCGCGGCGGTGCCCGCCCCACCGTGCGGCGCTGCACCGTCGACAACCCGGCCGGTATCGGGATCGCCGTACTCGACGGCGGTGGCGGGGTGTTCGAGGAGTGCGAGGTCGTCTCGGCCGGCCAGGCGGGCGTCGCGGTCCGCGGCGGCGGCCACCCGCGCCTGGAGCGCTGCCGCATCCACCACGCGTCGGGGGTGGGTCTGTCGGCGACGGGCGAGAACTCCGCGCTGGAGGCGGTGGGTTGCGAGGTCTACGAGACGCGGGGCAGCGGCGTCCAGATCACCGGCCGGGCCACCGCGCACCTCACCGACTGCGATGTGCACCGTACGACCGCGGACGGCGTCACGCTCGACACCGACGCGGTGCTGACGCTGGCCGACTGCCGCATCCACGACATCCCGGAGAACGCGGTGGACCTGCGTTCCCGTTCGGTGCTGACGCTGACCCGGACAACGGTGCGTCGGTTCGGGCGCAACGGACTGTCGGTATGGGACCCGGGCACGCGCGTGGACGCCAACCAGTGCGAGATCTTCGACAGCACGGGCGACTACCCGGCGGTGTGGGTCAGCGACGGCGCGACCGCGGTCCTCGACTCCTGCCGGGTGCACGACGTACCGGACGCGCTGTTCGTGCTGGACCGCGGCTCGCGCGCGGACGTCGTCGACAGCGACATCTCCCAAGTGCGCAACACGGCCGTGTCGGTGAGCGACGGTGCCACCGCGCAGCTCGACGACTGCCGGATCCGGGACGCTGCCACGGGCGCGTGGTTCCGCGACCACGGCAGCGGCGGGACCCTCAACAACTGCACCGTGGACGCCACCCAGACCGGCGTGATCGTCACCAAGGGCGCCGACCCCACCATCGAGCGCTGCACGGTCGACTCCCCCGCCGAGGCGGGCTTCTACGTCTCCGCGGGCGGCCGGGGCACCTTCCTGGGCTGCCGCGTGACGGGCAGCGGCGGCTACGGCTTCCACGTCATAGACGGCTGTCGTACGACACTCAAGAAGTGCCGTACGGAGCGGTGCGCGCGCGGCGGTTACGAGTTCGCGGACGCCGGACCGGACGCGGCACCCGGCACGGGACCCGTCGTCGAGGACTGCACCAGCGACGAGAGCGGCCTCAAACCGCCCACCGCGCACGAGACAGCCGTGGAGACGGCGAGCCAGTCGACCAGCGTGCTGGGCGCGATCCCCAGCCAGCGCACGGCCGAGCAGGACCCGCTGGTCACCGCGACAGACCCGGAGAAGGAGTCCCGTTCCTCCAAAGACGTCCTCGGTGAACTCGACGCCCTGGTCGGCCTGGACAGCGTCAAGCGCGAGGTGCGGGCCCTCACCGACATGATCGAGGTGGGCCGCCGCCGCCAGCTGGCCGGCCTCAAGGCGGCCTCCGTCAAACGGCACTTGGTCTTCACCGGCTCCCCCGGCACCGGCAAGACGACGGTCGCCCGGCTCTACGGCGAGATCCTCGCCTCCCTCGGAGTCCTGGAGAAGGGCCATCTCGTCGAGGTGTCCCGGGTCGACCTGGTCGGCGAACACATCGGCTCGACCGCGATCCGTACCCAGGAGGCCTTCGACAAGGCGCGCGGCGGAGTCCTGTTCATCGACGAGGCGTACGCCCTCTCCCCGGAGGACTCGGGCCGTGACTTCGGTAAGGAAGCCATCGACACGCTCGTGAAGCTGATGGAGGACCACCGCGACGCGGTCGTGGTGATCGTCGCGGGCTACACGGCGGAGATGGAGCGGTTCCTGTCCATCAACCCCGGTGTGGCGTCCCGTTTCTCACGGACCATCACCTTCAGCGACTACAACCCCGAGGAACTGCTCAGGATCGTCGAGCAGCAGGCCGAGGAGCACGAGTACCGGCTGGCCGAGGGCGCGTCCGAGGGGCTGACGAAGTACTTCACGGCGATCCCGAAGGGCGCCGCGTTCGGCAACGGCCGCACCGCGCGCCAGACCTTCGAGGCGATGGTGGAGCGGCACGCGAGCCGGGTCGCCCAGTTCGAGGAGCCGAGCACGGACGACCTGACCCTGCTCTACGCGGAGGACCTGCCCGAGCTGCCCTGAGGCGGCACCTCGGGCCGCAGCCGGGCCAGCAGCCGCTCGCGTTCCTCGGCGAACGCCGGGTCGGCCTGGTAGTCCGAGTGGCCGAGGATCGGCGCGGGCAGCGGATGCCGTGCCGTACGGCCGTACTCCAGTGGGTCCTTGAGGGGTTCGTGGTCGACCTCGGGGCCGCGGTCGCCGGACACTCGCACCGGGCCGCCGATGGGGTCGGTGAGCCGGTACAGATTGCGCCAGCAGTCGACCTCGCGGTGCAGCCGGGTCAGTGCGGCCGGTCCGAAGTGGGCCGGGAACCAGCGGCCGTAGAGGCGCTCCAGGGGGCAGCCGTAGGTGAGCAGGGCGACGCGTTTGCGCTGTTCGGGCTTGAGTTGCCAGGCCGCTGCGGCGGCGAGGACGCTGCCCTGGGAGTGGCCCGAGATGACCAGGCGGCCGCCGGTGGCGCGGGTCCAGGTGGCCATCCGCCAGGTCAGGTCGGGCACCGCGCGCTCGGCGTAGCAGGGCGGGGCGAAGGGGTGGGCGGCGCGCGGCCAGAAGGTGCCGACGTCCCACAGGATGCCGATCGTGCGCCGCGCGGAGGCGTCCTTGTAGGCGCGCCTGCCCCAGGTGACGAAGAGTATGAAGCCGAGCCCGATCAGCCAGGAGCCGAGGCCCTGTGAGGTCTGGGCGGCGCCGTGCACGAAGGCATGCCCGTCCTCTCCGGCCCGTTCCGGTGTCCTGTCGGTGGTGAAGGCGCCCACGAGTGCTCCGGCGCCCAGGAGCAGGGTCGCGGTGGAGATGACGGCGACGAGGAGGGGGCCCCGGTCGGTGAGCGATGCCATCGCGCGCGTGCTCGCGATCCGGGCGGTGCGCGCCCGGTCCTTCCGCTCGCCCGGGTAGTCGTCCGCCACGACGGCCAGTTCGCTACGGCGCAGCCGCCAGGTGCGGTGGCCGAGTCCGGCGCACAGGACTAGGACGACGACGAGCAGCGTCGGAATCACCGAGGCCTGCCAGGTGAGCAGGACGGGCGGGCCCGCGATGGACGTTCCGGTGCCGTCCAGCCAGTCGGAGACCCGCTGGGACACTCCGCCGGACATCACGCCGCCCAGGGCGCAGGCCAGCATCGCCACGGCCGGTCCGCCGAGGCCGCGCATCGCGGAGCGCGGATCGGGGTGGGTGCGGTGCAGGAGATGGGCTACGACGGCGAGGGCGATCACCAACACGCCCTGGACCAGGGCGATTCCGCCGAACGTCGTGTCGCCCGGCAGCCGCCCGGACGACTGCCATCCCGGGCGCGACCAGCCGGCGTAGAGGAGGGCGAGGGCGAGCAGCAGGAGCGCGCCGAGCGGCAGGCGGCGTACGAGACGGCGGTCCAGTGCCTGGTCTAGGCGGTTCTCGCTGCGGCCTCGGCGGCACACTACGTAGACCACGACGAACGCGAGGCCGGCGAGTGCGGTCTCCAGGAGTGCGCCGAGGTTGGCAAGGGTGTCGGAGCCGTCGGGCTCCCGGTCGAAGCGGGCCGCCGAGACGGTGACGGCCGCGGCGACCGTCAGGAGGCCGGCCGCCGTGTGGGCGGCGCGTAGCCGGGCCACCAGGCGGCGGCCGTACCAGAAGCCGGGGCGGCCCAGGGAGCTGTGGCCGGTCTCGTCGTCGGGCTCGGGTCGGCGGGACATCGGCTGCTGGGACTCGTACGCGCTCCAGGTGCGGCGGGAGAGGTACCAGAGGAGGACGGTGAGCGCGGTCGGCACCAGGGCGGCGAGCGCGAGGCGGCGGCCTGGGCGGCTCCACCAGCTGTCGTGCGACATCGTGGGCGACAGGAAGCCCAGCCAGGTGTGCCGTTCGGCGCACGCGCGCGTGCCGGCGCACTGCCAGGCGGCGAGGTCGAGGGCGACCTCGCAGGCGGCCGCGACGAGCAGCACGGTCAGGGTCAGTCCTGCGAGCCGCACCAGCAGGCCGTAGAAACGCACCGTCCGTTTCCGGTCGCGGGCGGTGGGGCGCATCCAGTGCGCGAGGTTGACGACCATGAACGGCAGCAGCAACAGCCACAGGGCACGGGTGCCGTTGCCCGAGGTGAGGTTGCACCAGACGTAGGCCTCACGGATCGGTCCGTCGCGCTGGTCGGCGGGCTGCGACTCGGCGTCGACGTCGGTGGCGCGCCGGAAGACGGCCGCCGTGTCGTCGCCGGTGATCCGCACCGTGCGTGGATCGCCGAGCATCTCCTCGGGTGTGGTGCCGCCGACGCCGTGGACCAGGAGTTCCAGGGCGGGTTCGGTCTGATCGGGCCGTCCGGCCAGGCTCTTCGCCTCGCTCGGGACGGCGTGTTCCTGTACACGCTCCACTGTTCGCACATCCCCCGTGACGCACTGTCTGTCTGTGTCCGTGCGCACTCCAGGATCGTCCTTTCCGGCGCGTCGCACACGCCCCGTCACCGAATCTCCCCGATCCGTGTGACACGTGGGGGGCGGATGATGACCGAATGACATGTGCGCGTCGGGACAGGCGGTGGCGCGGTGCTTGCGGGGGCGTGCGAGGATTGGGGCGTCCGCGCACGGCAGCCGGGAGAAATGTCCTGGTCGGGGCGGGCGCGCTGGGCAGTCTGGCGGGTTGCGGCGAAAGGACCGGAGCGTACGTGAGTGAGAATCAGAACCTCCTCGCGGAGCAGCGGCGCGCCCTGATCCTCGACGAGGTCCGGCGCCGCGGCGGCGTCCGCGTCAACGAACTGACCCGCAAGCTCGGCGTGTCGGACATGACCGTGCGCCGCGATCTCGACGCGCTGGCCCGCCAGGGAGTCCTGGAGAAGGTGCACGGCGGAGCGGTTCCGGTCGTCGAGGCGAGCACGCACGAGCCGGGCTTCGAGGCGAAGTCGGGGCTGGAGCTGACCGCCAAGGAGGACATCGCGCGGGCGGCGGCGGAGTTGGTGGCGCCGGGTACGGCGATCGCGCTCTCGGGCGGTACGACGACGTACGCGCTCGCACATCACCTGCTTGAGGTCCCCGATCTCACCGTGGTCACCAACTCGGTGCGGGTGGCGGACGTCTTCCACGCGGCGCAGCGGACCTCGGGGCAGCGGCAGGGCGCGGCGACGGTCGTGCTGACCGGCGGAGTGCGCACCCCCTCCGACTCGTTGGTGGGCCCGGTGGCCGACCAGGCGATCGCGGCGCTCCACTTCGACATGCTGTTCCTCGGCGTGCACGGCATATCGATCGAGGCCGGCCTGTCGACACCGAACCTCGCGGAGGCCGAGACCAACCGCCGGCTCGTGCAGTCCGCGCGGCGGGTCGTGGTCGTCGCCGACCACACCAAGTGGGGGACGGTGGGCCTGAGTTCGTTCGCCGCGCTGGAACAGGTCGACACGCTGGTGACGGACGCGGGGCTGCCGGCCGAGGCGCGCGCGGACATCTCGGAGCATCTACGGCTCGTGGTCGCGGGCGAAGCCGGTGACGGGGCAGACATCTGACGTCCCGTCAGCTAGAGTGACGCCTTCGCCGACCCGAACTGCCGTTGCGTAGCGGAGGTTTGACCATGGCTCACCGTCTGCGTCCGGTGGGGATCGACTTCGTCGAGACCGCGCCCGTACGTCTGGTCTTTGCGCGGGAGGTGGCCGCGCCGCCCGAAGCGGTGTTCCGTGCGCTGGCCGAGGATGTGGCCGGGTGGAGTGAGTGGTTCTCGGCGGTGGTGTCGGCTCGGCCTACCGGGGACGGGGCGGGGCGGGAGATTCGGCTGCGGGGTGGGACGCGGTTCGACGAGACCGTGTTGGTGGCCAAGGGGCCGGAGACGTATGCGTATCGCGTTGACGTGACCAATGCGCCGGGCGCTCGCGCGCTGGTCGAGGAGTGGCGGTTGTCGCCGGCCGGGAGCGGGACGCGGGTTCAGTGGACGTTCGCGGCGGATGGGGCGGCGGCGTTTCGGGGTGTGTTGCGGTTGGCCCGGCCTGGGTTGGGGCGGGCGTTCAAGGATGCGGTGACGGCATTGGACCGGCGGTTGGTGCGTTGAGCGGTGCCGTGTGTCGGTTGTCTGCGGCGCCGTGGGGGCTGGTCGCGCAGTTCCCCGCGCGCCCCCAAAGGGGCGCTTCAGTTCAGGTCGGCCACACGCCTGTCGCCAATAGCGACGTGATCGCCTTGCTGTACGGGGCGATGTCCAGGCCCTGTTCCGTCAGCCAGGTGTCCGAGTAGTACTTGTCCAGGTAGCGGTCGCCCGGGTCGCACAACAGGGTTACTACGCTGCCTTGTTGGCCCGTTGCGACCATCTCGGCGATGATTTTGAGGGCGCTCCAGAGGCCGGTGCCGGTGGAGCCGCCTGCCTTGCGGCCGATGGCTTGTTCCAGGGCTCTTACGGCGGCGACGCTGGCGGCGTCCGGGACCTGCATCATGCGGTCGATGGCACCGGGGACGAAGCTCGGTTCCATACGGGGCCGGCCGATGCCCTCGATGCGGGAGCCGCAGTCGCGGGTGACGTCCGGATCGCCGGTGGTCCAGCCCTCGAAGAAACAGGAGTTCTCCGGGTCGGCGACACAGACGCGGGTGTCGTGCTGCATGTAGTGGACGTAGCGCGCGAGGGTCGCCGAGGTGCCACCGGTACCGGCCGTCGCGACGATCCACGCGGGCTCCGGGAAACGCTCCAACTCCAGCTGGCGGAAGATGGATTCGGCGATGTTGTTGTTGCCGCGCCAGTCCGTGGCCCGCTCCGCGTAGGTGAACTGGTCCATGTAGTGGCCGCCGGTCTCCACCGCGAGGGTGGCCGACTCCTCGTACATCTTGCGCGGGTCGTCCACGAAGTGGCACTGCCCGCCGTGGAATTCGATCAGGCGGATCTTCTCCGCGCTGGTCGTGCGCGGCATGACCGCGATGAAGGGCACCCCGATCAGTTTGGCGAAGTACGCCTCGGACACCGCCGTCGAACCGCTGGACGCCTCGATCACCGGGCGCGTGGGCCGGATCCAGCCGTTGCAGAGGCCGTAGAGGAAGAGGGAGCGGGCGAGGCGGTGTTTGAGGCTGCCTGTGGGGTGGGTCGACTCGTCCTTCAGGTACAGGTCGATGCCCCACTTCTCCGGGAGCGGGAACCGGAGCAGGTGGGTGTCCGCCGAGCGGTTCGCGTCGGCCTGGACCTTGCGGACCGCTTCTTTCAGCCAGCTCCGGTAGGCGGCGTCGCTGCGGTCGACGTCGAGGGTGGTACCGGTCAGGGCCTGTGGGGTGGTGCTCACGGCGGGGCTCCTTACGCTTCGCGCCGACGGCGCCTCGCGCGGCCGACGCCTCGATCATAAGCACCTTCCGCACGCTTCTCACCTGCATAAACACTCCTTTGGGCGACTCAAAGGCGTCCCTGGGGAGCAGGGCTTCGGCGGGCTTGCGATCGGTTTGCCGTGGGTGTGCGATGGGCTGTCGGCGGGGCTCGGGGGCGCACTCACGCGAGTGCTCCGGATACTCACCGTGACCGCACCGTGCGTACTGGTGCTCGACGCCCCGGGCGGGCAGACTGCACCGGAGCGGGACGAACGTCCAAAACGGGGGCGCACACTGGATCACCAGATGTCCTGGACCAAGGGGGCGGGGAAGCATGGCGGAGCCGGAGTTCACGGCCACGGGCGTGCGGATCGGGAAGCGGTTGCGTTCGCTCACCCGGGCCGGACAGGTCCGGATCAATGACGGCAGGCTTGAGTTGCTCACCAGTTACGGCAGCGAGATCGACAGCGCGCCGGTGCAGGCGGTACGCGCGTCGAAACCCTGGTTCGCTCCTGAGGACCGGGCACTGGCCGACCTCAACGGCAACAGGTACCTGTTGACCCTCGGCGAACACGACCCCGCGCCGGGTCAGCCCGGCCCTCCCGCGGCACGCCGGTTCATCGAGGCCGTGCGCAAGGCGGCGGGGCGCGGCGGCGGCTGATCCGCGTCGCGGAGCGGCCGATCCGTGCCGTGGAGCGGCCGGCCTGCGCCGTGGAGCGGCCCGATCCTGGCCGTGGAGCGGCTGATCCGCGCCATAGAGGGGCAGTGGCCGGCCGCGAGTTGCGGGACCGCGGTCCCTGAGTCACTCTGGTCTCACGTCACTCTGGGTTTACCGGCGATTACGCTGCGAACCAGCCCGCCGGACACAACAGCAGGCGGCCGTTCTCCGACCACCCTGCTGGATCCGAACTCCGTGTTCTTCCGGACCTCAGTCGGGGAGTCGCAGCCGTGATCAGTCACCCAAGCAGGCACTGCACGGTGGAGCTCCAAGCCCTGCCGTCGCGGATCGGCCAGGTCCGCAGAATCGTATCTGCGCAATTGCGCTACTGGCATCTGGATCCTCTGATAGACCGGGCCGCGCTCGGTGTCACAGAGCTCCTCACCAACGTCCACCGGCACGCACAGCCCGACAAGACGTGCGTCGTCGAGATCGAGCTGTTGCTGGACCAGCTCATGGTCTCGGTGCACGACCACGATCCCCGGCTTCCGGTGGTGGGCGACATCGACGAGGTCTCGCCTACGGCCACTTGTGGGCGCGGGCTCGCGATGGTCGCCGCCGTGAGCGAGAACTGGGGTGTGCGGCCGGACGGTGAGTCCGGCAAGGTCGTGTGGTTCACGCTCACCGCGCCCACGTCCGCGACGCCAACTCGTCCCCCGCGCCGTACGGCCGCGGAGAAACCCGCGCACCGGTTCGTCACCGAGGTCGAGCACCCGGTCGACGGCCACCGGCCCCAACACGCTCCCGCCCGGTCCGCCGTTGCCGGTTGATCGGGCGGTGATTCGTTACGGGTTGCCGGGGGGGGCGGCCGTCCTTTGGGTGCTTGGGGCGGGGCGGGAACCGTCGTTGCCGAGGCGGCTGGGCCGGTGTTGAAGCGGGTGCCTTCGTGTGGAGACGGCGAGATGGTTGGGCCGGCCGGCCGGTGTTGAGACGGCGGGTTACCTGGGCCGGTGTTGTGAAGGCGGGACGCCCGAGCCGGTGTTGAGACAGCGGAACGCAAAAGCCGGTCTTGAGACGGTGAGACACCTGAGCCCGCCTTGAAAACACGCGATGGCTGGGCCGGTGTTGGACGGCGGGATACCCAAGTCGGTCTTCACGCTGCAACAGATCGGGACCGGTCTTCAAAACACGCGATGCTGGACCGGTGTTGAGACGGCGCGACACCCGAGCCCGTCTTCAGACAGCAACGCACCTGGGCCCGTCTTGAAAGCACGCGGCACCTGGACCGGTGCTGCACACGCACCCACGCGCGCACCTCTTTTGGTTCGGTCGCCTTCGGGGCGCTGGAAGCCGGTGTCGAGAGCACGACCGTGCTCGCACTCTCGACACCGGCGCGCCCCTACGGCTCCCTCTCGGCCGACGCGTGGGGACAGTCGAACTTGGTGGGCCTTCGCCGTCGGTCTGGGTGGACGCCGTGAGTTTCTCTACCGGTGTCAGATCACTCGGTGGCAATCGCCCGCAGTACGTTCAGCCGGGCCGCGCGGCGTGCCGGGCGTAGGCCCGCAAGAGCCCCTGCGGCGATGCCCACCAGGGCCACGACTACGAGTTGTACGGGCGGGAGTGCGAAGGCGAAGGCGCTGTCGCTCGCGCCGTCCGAGGCCTTGACCAGGACCCAGCCGAGGAAGGCGCCGAGGGCGAGGCCGCCGAGCGTGCCGAAGGCGGCGACCAGAACCGACTCCCAGCGCACCATGGCCCGGAGTTGGGAACGGGTCTGGCCCACTGCCCTCAACAGGCCCAGTTCGCGGGTGCGTTCGTGGATCGCCAGGGTCAGTGTGTTGGCGATACCGAGCAGGGCGATCAGGACCGCCAGGGCGAGGAGGGCGTAGACGAGGGTCAGCATCATGTCGATGCCGCCGGCCGAGGACTGCGCGTATTCGTGGCGGGTCTGGACTTGTGGGTTGCCGTACTGCGCCGCGACCTTCTCGACCGCCGCCTTGCCCGTGGCCGTGCTCACGCCGTTCTTGAAGGAGACGGCGACCAGTGTGTCGGAGTCCTGGGTGCGGTGTGGGGCCCACGCGGCGCGGGTGATGACGTAGTCGCCGGCGAGTTCGGACTGGCCGTAGACCGCGCGGACCGTGAAGGTCTTCTTCTTGCCGTCGGTGAAGGCGAGTTGGGCCTTGCTGCCGGCGGTCAGGTGTTGCCGGTCGGCCTCCGTTTTGGTGATGGCGATGCCGTCGGTGCCGAGGGAGTGAAGGGATCCGTGGACCGCGCCCAGGTCGAAGGTGCGGGCTAGGGCGGTGGGGTCGGTGACCGTCAATGCTCGTCCCTTGCCGTCTACTTCGGCTACTCCGCGGCCCAGTCCCACTGCCGTGTTCACCTCGGGCAGCTTGCCGATGGCTCCGGCGAGTTGGGGGCTCAGTCCGCTGCCGCCCGCGCCGAAGGACGGGGTGCTGACTGCTACGTCACCGGCGAAGGAACGGGACACCGTCTGGTCCATCGTCGCCTTCAACGAGGCGCCGAACACGGTGAACAGGGACACCACGGCCACGCCGATCATCAGCGCGCTCGCGGTGGCGGCCGTACGGCGGGGGCTGCGCAGGGCGTTGCGCCGGGCGAGTCCGCCGGTGACGCCGCGCAGCCGGTCGAGGGGGCTGCCGAGGACACGTACCGCCGTGGAGGAGGCGACCGGGCCGAGGACGACGAAGGCGACCAGGGCCAGTACCGCCCCAACTCCCGCCAGCAGCAAGGACGGTGAGATCAGTACGCCGGTGAGGGTCGCCGCGACAGCGAGGACCGCGAGGGCCAGTCCTGTCACCGCTCGGGCGCGGGACGCGCCTGACTGGTCTACGGCCGTCTCGCGCAACGCGGCCAGGGGTGCGGTGCGGCCCGCTCGTACCGCCGGCATGAGTGCGGAGCCCAGGCAGACGATGATGCCGACTGCGAGGGGCAGGGCCATGGAGAGGGTCCGGATCACCAAGTCGCCCTCGGGAAACGGGAATCCGATCGCCGGGAACAGGATCTTCAGTCCGGCCGCGATCCCGATGCCGCCCGCGAGTCCTGCGGCCGACGCGGTCACGGCGACGACGCTCGCCTCGGTGACGGTGGCCGCGGTGACTTGGCGGCGGGAGGCGCCGAGAGCCCGCAACAGGGCGTTCTCGCGAGTGCGTTGAGCGATGACGATCGCGAACGTGTTGTGGATGGAGAAGGTCGCGACCAGGAGGGCGATGCCGGAGAACACCAGCAGGAACGTGGTGAAGATGGTCAGGAACTGGGACGAGACCATGTCCGTGTTCTCCTGCGCCGACTCCTGGCCCGTGATCGCCTCAACTCCCTTGGGGAGGACGGGAGTCAGTCGGTCGACCAGTGCCTGCTGGCTGACGCCCGGGCCGGCTCGTACTTGGATGCTCGCCGCCTCGCCGGGCTTGGCGGTGAGGTACTTTTCGGCGTCGGACTGGGTCATGCCGGTGAACGTCACCTGCGCCATGCCGTCCTCGCCGCCGAAGGTCGCGAGGCCGACGATCGTCACCTTGACGGGGTCGGGGGTGCGCAGTGTGGTCGTGTCGCCGATCTTCAAGTGACCCTTGTCGGCGGCACCTCGGTTGATGACAACCTCCCCCGACCTGGCCGGAGTTCGGCCCTCCGCGAGCCGGTACGGGTTGAGTTCGGGGTCGGTGATCCAGTTGCCGGCGAGGGTGGGCGGCCCCTTGCCGCCGATGGCTTCGCCGTTGGCGCCTACGAGTTGGCCCGCGCCCTGGATGCCGGGGGCGGCGGCCGCGACGCCGGGGACCTGCTCGACGGCCTTCACCAGGGCCGTGCTCACCGGTTGCCGCACGCCCTGGCTCTCGCCGGGGGCCGTGATGGCGTCGGCGCTGCGCACCACGGCGTCCGTGCCGCTGGTCGCGTCGCCGAACATGGTGTCGAAGTTGGCGCGCAGGGTGTCGCCCATGACGAGGGTCCCGGCGAGGAAGGCGACCCCGAGGAACACGGCGAGGAACGTACCGGCGAAGCGCCTTTTGTGGGCCCGCAGGGAGGACATGCTCAGGCGTACGGACGCATTCATGACCTCACATCCTCGAAGGCCTTCAGACGGTCCAGGATCTTTTCGGCCGTGGGGGAATCCATACGGTCCACCAGGCGCCCGTCGGCGAGGAAGACGACCTCGTCGGCGTGGGCGGCGGCGACCGGGTCGTGGGTCACCATCACGACCGTGCGGTCCGTCTGCCGTACCGCACGGCGGAGCAGGCCGAGGACCTCGCCGCCGGAGCGGGAGTCGAGGTTGCCGGTCGGCTCGTCGGCGAAGACGACCTCGGGCCGACCGGCGAACGCCCTTGCCACGGCGACACGTTGCTGCTGGCCGCCGGAGAGTTCCGAGGGGCGGTGGTGGAGCCGGTCGCGCAGTCCGACGACGTCGACGAGCGCGTCGATCCACTCCTGGTCGCCCTTGGCCCCGGAGAGGTCCAGCGGCAGGGTGATGTTCTCCACGACGGTCAGCGTCGGTACCAGGTTGAACGCCTGGAAGACGAAGCCGACGCGGTCGCGGCGGAGGAGGGTCAGGCGTCGGTCGTCGAGGGTGCCGAGTTCCGTGTCGCCGATGTACGCGGCGCCGGAGCTGAGCGTGTCGAGTCCGGCCGCGCAGTGCATCAGGGTGGACTTGCCGGAGCCCGAGGGGCCCATGATCGCGGTGAAGCGGCCGGCCGGGAAGTCGACGCTCACCCCGTCCAGGGCGCGTACGGCGGTGTCGCCGACGCCGTACACCTTGACGGCGTCGACGACCCGCGCGGCTGTGCGTGTGGTGGTCGCGGTGGTCATGCCGGGCCGCCTCCCTTGCCGGTGGTGCGGCCGAACTGCTCGTCCAGGACGGACAGACGGCGCCAGTACTCGTCCTCGTCGATCTCGCCGGAGGCGAAGCGGCGGCCGAGGACGGCGAGCGGGGAGTCGCCGGTGGGGCGGGTGTCGGCCATCGCGCGCCACGGGCCGCCGCGACCGTTCCCGCGACCGCGCCAGACGGTCCGGCGGAGCACGGTCACCGCTCCGACCACCACGGCCGCCCAGATCAGCGGGAAGAGCAGGATCCACGGGCCGGGGCCGCCGCCGTTCCAGTTCGCCAGAGTCTGCATGTCGATTCATCTCCAAGAGGTCCGGAGGCCCGGAGGGCTTCCTGTGATGTCCGGTGATGTATCGAGACTGGCTCCGGGGAGGGGTCCAGGTCGTCGTACGGCCAGCGGCAGTACGCGTACCTCCAGGGGAGTACGCGGGTTCGTTCCGGCTGCTCCCCCCATCCGTCGAAAACCTCTCGACGACTGTACCTACTAGTATGTACAGTCCCTCTATGAGCACCCCGGAGCGACTGATCGAGTCCACCCGCGAGCTGTTGTGGGAGCGTGGCTACGTCGGCACCAGCCCCAAGGCGATCCTTGAGCGCTCGGGCGCCGGGCAGGGCAGCATGTACCACCACTTCAAGAACGGCAAGCCGGAGCTGGCGCTGGCCGCGATCCGGCGGACCGCCGAGGAATTGTTGGCCGGCGCCGAGGGAGTACTCGACGGGCCCGGCACGCCGTACGAGCGGATCGAGGCGTATCTGCGGCGTGAGCGCGATGTGTTGCGCGGGTGTCCGATCGGGCGGCTGACGATGGATCCGGACGTGATCGCCAGCGCCGAGCTGCGGGAGCCGGTCGACGCGACGCTCGACGCGATCCGTGAGCGGCTCGCCGGAATCGTCGAAGAGGGCAAGGAACAGGGGCAGTTCGAGCCGGAGCTGGACGGGGAGGAGATCGCTGCCACCATCCTCGCGACCGTGCAGGGCGGGTATGTGCTCGCCCGCGCGTCCGGGTCACCGGCCGCCTTCGACACCGGAGTTCGGGGACTGCTCTCCCTTCTCTCGCCCATGTCTCGCCAACCCATGTCTCCCCGATAGGAGTTCAGATACGTGCGGATCAGCAGGAAGCACCCCGACACGCGGCAGGGGCCGGCGGAGAACTTCACCGGCACGGTGTGGCTCGACGAGATCGCCGCGCCCGAACCGCCGTCCCGGATACGGATGTTCAGCGTGCACTTCACACCGGGCGCGCACACCGCATGGCACACCCATCCGCACGGCCAGGTACTGCACGTGACGGAGGGCCAGGGGCTCGTGCAGCGCAAGGGCGGTGCCGTCGAACCGATCCGTGCGGGCGACACCGTATGGATCGAACCGGACGAGTGGCACTGGCACGGCGCCGCACCGGGCACGTTCATGACGCATCTCGCGGTCGTCGAGGCCGCGGAGGACGGCACCACCGCCTGCTGGTACGAGCACGTCGACCCTGCGAACTACCCCACCTGAGGAGGCACTTGATGCACGCGATGCAGTACGAACTGACCCTAGCTACATGGGCACCCTTGCATAGAGACTAACAGAGGGCCTGACCTGCGGAAACGCAGAAGCCCCGCCCCCTCCCAGGACCATGGGAGGTGAGCGGGGCTTCAGCCGCCCGAGCACCCTTGCGGATTGGGTGCCGTTCATCGGGCGGGTCCTCGTCCGTCCCAGGGGATACGCAACCACGTAGAGGCGGACGAGGAGTTTCGGGGCCGGCACCCGCCCACCGCCACGGGGGAGGCAGTGGGCGGGTACCGGAGCCCTGCCCACCTCCTCACGGCAAGGAAGCGGGCAGGGCCTTTCCAGCTCCGACGCAGCCCGGAAGGTGCCAACCGGCCGCGTCGGGTCCTCGCCCTCGATCGTTTGTCGATCAGCACATCGAGGGCGGGGAGTCGGGACGCAAGCAGGAACCGGGAGGGCCGACCTCACCAGCTGTCCGGTTCCTGCCACGCCCTCCGCGCGCCAACTGCACAGGCAGCCGGCGAGCGGGCTAAGGGGGCGGCACAAGCGACGTCGGGCGGTAGCCGGGGCCCCAGAAATAGGTGCCGGTCACCGTCTGACCGTCGTCGCCGAGGATCATTCCGCAGTGGACGACGTCCCCTTCCGCGCATGCGTGGGGTGGCTCGCCGCACGTCACAGTGACGCTTCTGAAGTCGGGCTCAAAGCCGAACTGCGCCAACCACTCCGGATCACTGGGGATCGTCTCCGTGACGCCACAGACAGGCTCGTCCTCGTCCTCGTCAGTCACTGCGAGCCCCGCCCGGTATGACGCGGAAGTTGGCCTGTCGCACGGTGCGGAACCTGTCGTGCCCGCGCTCCTTGGCGTGAAGCTCCGCCCACACGGAAGCCTCCGACCCGTTGCCGAGGGGCTCGTGCTCCATACATCCGGCGCACTCGACCCATTGACGCGTCGGGACGGCGCCTAGTTCGACGTCGCTGCGCACCATGGGGAAGGGATCAACCGTCATTGGAGGTACCGCCGTCCGCCTCATCCATGGGGGCGGGAAGTCGTTGCCCCCTGGACTCAGCAACTCTCAGCACGCCAGCCAAAGACTCTGATAGACGGACCGCCATGTACCGCACTTCAACAGTGGGAGTTACCGGGTCGCCGAGGACTTTAGCCGCTTCTGCGAGTAGCTCCTCTCCAGCTTCGAGCATCGCCGACTCGTAGTTATCAGCAAGTCGGGACATGATTCCGCCTGCGTCGTCGGTGCTCAGCAATGCGGGCTTGCCCTCTTCGGTCCACGGCAACAGTCGGGGCCGACCCGTTGGGACGTATGTGTGTTCGCCGCCGGTTCTCTGCATGAATTCGGCCCCCTCGCCGTTGGTCGGTAAGGGGACCGTACGATCGGACACACCGTCAATCCACACGCGGAGCGCGGTAGTTTGCCGACGCCGCGGAGAGAAGTAACACGGAGCGTGGTACTTAGCCGGCCACTCCTAGGAACTCGGCCATGCTGCGCATTTCTTCGGTCAGCGTGCGTTTCCGGGTCGAAAGAATGTCCGTCATCACGCGACGCGCCATCGGTTGGTGTGTCAGCCACACGTCGGCAGCGTCGCGAAGGTGGACTAGTTCGTCCATGGCGTCCTGGTGCGAGCCGAGAAGCACGTGAGCACGGGCCACGTCGAGGCGATGACGGCCGTAGTTGTTTGTGCTCAGCCGTCCGAAGTTCTTCACGCCCTTCGCGCTCAGCGGACCTTCATCAGCGCGACGCAACACGCCGCGAGCGTCGCCTACGAGCGCAAGATCTTCAATGGCCTTCGCTTCAGCCGTCACTGGACCGAAGGCACTCCAGTGCGTGGGGAATGAGGTGTGTTCCCGTTCGAGCGCGCCCCCGGCGGTCTTGGCCATGCGGCGAGCGTGCTTGGCCACGTCGTCACGGTTGTTGCGACGTGCGGCGGCAGCCACCCTGAGCCACAACTCACCCCACACGGCTAGCTGTGCAGGTGTCGCCTCAGACATGCGTGGTTCCATCTCCGCTGCTGTCTGCGCTGCGAGTTGTTCACTCTCGTCGAACCTGTCCTCACGCAGCAGAAGCCACCCGAGACCCACGATTCCAGTCGCTGCCAACTGCGTCTGACCAGTCTCGCGCGCAAGCCGGATCGCTTCCGCCAGTGCGAAGTACGCCATGTCGTACTGACGGACCTGAGTGAGGTACTTGCCGGCGAGCAGAAGTGCATGAGCCCGCGCGATCATGGCGTGCTGCTGCTCCTCGCCCTCCAGGGTGCTGACTGCTGCCTCAGAGGCACGCAACAGCTTCGGGAGGGCTCGCGCAACGGACGTGTACTGGTCCGCCTGATAGAGCGTGTGGCCGTCCTGTACGCCCTGCCGGATGGCGGACGGATCCTCGGCTTCGGCCGGCTCCGCTAGGGACGCTGCAAGCCCAATGGGCGGCATGAGCGCGCGCCTCAACTCCGCGAGGTAACGACGGTTCGCTTCGTCCGCCGGACCGACCACAGAAGTCGGCGCCTCGCTCGCGAGTAGGGCAGACGTCGTCACGCTCAGAGCCCCGGCAAGGATCGCGAGGGTATCCATGCTGACGTGTCCGCCCTGCTCGACCTTGCGGACCGTGCTCAGGGACAGGCCCGCAGCTATGGCAAGCCCCTCTTGGGACAACCCGGCTGTGCGTCGGTACTTCTTGACGTTGTCGGCCAACCCGGTAGACATCGGCACCACCTCACCAACAAGCGTATGCCCGCGCCGGGCGTGCGCGACGCGGGTTACTCACGCTTGCGGACGCGGGACGTCAGACAGGGAAGCCGAGCGCGCGCATGCGACGTCGGTACGTGCGTCCCGCCTCCGCTGAGCAGTAGCGGCGCACGCGCCCGGCGCCGGGCGTCTGCTCCAGTTCGGTCGAGCAGTGCGGGCACGTGACGACGATCTGGCTCTTCGTGCTCTTCGTGTAATCCATGGTCGGTCCTCTCAGAAATGGGGAGGGCCGGCCCCATGTCGGAGCCGGCCCGAGTGTGCGTCAGACGTAGCGACCGGCGTTGATGGCTGCGCCTGTCTCTGCGTCCCGCACCGTGATGCGGTGGTCGACGATGTCCGTGATCTCGCGGTCGCCCACCCACACGTGGTTTTCAACCATGATGTTGGGGGTTGCTCCGCCCCCGCTCTTTGCCGCGCGGATGTCGTCCCACTGGGATCCGGTGAACACGGGCTCCGGGGATCCGGTTCCGTTGGCGACGAGGGAAAGGCCCGTCGGGAGCATTCCGCCGTCGTCGTACCAATGCGGCGAACGCGCCATCCACTTGGAGTAGGCGTTGGCCGGCGTGCCGTAGCGGTCGTCGATGTAGCCGAGACCCCAACGGATCTGCGTGGCGTAGTTCGTCAGCCAGTCGGAGCCGGCGGACGCCATCTTCGACGCGGGCAGCGCCTGCGGGATGCCGTAGGCACCCGACGAGGGGTTCTTCGCCCGGTAGTTCCACCCGGACTCGCCGTTCCACAGGTTTTTCAGCGGGCCGAACTGCCCCGCATCCCAGCCGTGTTGGCCGAGCATGCCCTTTGCGTACTTCTGCGCCGTCCCCGCCGCTCCAGCGGTGAAGCCCTTCGATCCCGTCAAGTACGGCATCGGGTCGACGGACTTACCGTTGACGCGCGCCTCCAGGTGGAGGTGCGGACCGGTGACGTTGCCGGTCGCGCCGACCTTGCCGATCTCCTGACCTTGCGTCACGTGCTTGCCGACGGACGTCAGGATCTTCGACATGTGGGCGTAGAGCGACGCCAGGCCGCCACCGTGACTGAGGATCACGTGGTTGCCGTACGGTCCTCCGCTCGCTGCTCCCGTGACGTCACCGTCGGCCACAGCGTGAACGGCTGTCCCGGTCGGTGCCGGGAAGTCCAGGCCCGTGTGATGACCGGAGGACCACATGGGACCGGAGACACCAAAGCGCGTGCCATAAGGGACGTTGACGGGCTTGATCCACTGCCCGCCTCCCCCGCCTCCACTGGAGAACAGGGATTCAGCCGCAGTGACGATCTTGTCCTTCAGTCCAGCAACCATCTTCGTCGGGTACTGCGTCAGCGCCTTGCCCATGTGGGAAGTACCAACGCCGGCCGACACCTTGTTGAGGATCGGAGTCGTGAGCTTCTTCCACACCGACGAAGGGTCGGAGAGTAGGTTCGCTCCGGTCTTCGCCCAGTCGACGCCCTTGCCGACGACGTCAGAGACGGTGTCCTTCGTCCAGTCCCAGACGCCTCCGAGTACTCCGCCGGATTCGAGGAGCTGCGTACCCGCCTGGCGGTGCAACGCTTGCGCGCGTCCCCGGTACTTCGGATCCGTCGGGATGACGTACTCCGGGTAGCGCGGATTGCCCTCGCCGACGATTGCCGTCGGACGATTCGTCACCATCGGGCGGGCAGTTCCCCAGCCGCTCCCGACGGTTCCGCCGGCTTCAAGCAGCTTGGGTGCGGCAGGGAGTTTCGAGAGTCCGACGAACGAGGCGACCTTGTCCCAAACGGCCTTGATGCCGTTCGTGTACACCCATTTGATGATGAAGTTGACGGGCGTCTTGGAGTGGTCGACTACGTCATCCCACGCGGCCTTGATGTTCTTGCCCATGGACTTGAAGGCGCTGGCTATGTCGTCGACGATGGGCTTAACGCCCTTGTCGTACAGCCACTTGAACTTGCCTCCGAGCCACTGGATTCCGACCCAGATGGAGGAGAACGCCGGGGAAAGCCAGTGTTCCCACAGTGCCTTGAGCTGAGCGCCGATCCATTCGGATATCGGCTTGATCGCGTGGTCGTAAAGCCACTTGAACTTGGCGCCGACCCACTGGATCGCATCCCACATGCTCTTGAAGAACGGCTGAAGCTGGTTCTTCCAAACCCACTGCGCCAACGCCCCGATGAACCCGAGAGACGGCTTGATAGCCTTCTCCCACAGCCACACAGAGATCAGTCCGAGAGCCTGGAACGCTATCCACATGGGCGCCAGGACAGCAACTACCACGATCGCGAACATGATCCGGGCTGCCAGCCAAATAGCCTGGAAGACTGGTCCAATGGCCTTCTGCCACAGCCATACGGCGATGTCTCCGACCAGCTTGATCAGGAGCCACATGCCCTGGAAAACGGGCTTGAGTGCCTTCTCCCAGAGCCATAGAGAGGCCGTCTTCAGCCAGTCCCACACGACCTGAATACCTTGGCGGAACCACGTGAAGTGGTTGTAGGCGAGGATGACCGCGAGGACAACAGCACCAATCGCGAGAGCAATCCACCCCCACGGGCCGGCAGCCGCGATGACGTCGAATGCGGCCATCGCGCCGTTCACGATGAACTGAGCCACCGCCCACAACTTCGTTGCGACGTACAGGCCATAGATCCCGATGACCAACTCGGGCACGTTCGTCGCAAGCCAGCCGACGCCTTGCGCGAGTCCGTCGATTGTCTTCAGTAGCGGGCCGGATACCGGTGACAGGGCTGTTCCGATATCGAGAACCGCGTCCGCGATCTTCCCGAATGTGTCGGCGAGGAGTGGTGCCTTGTCTGCCGAGTACGACAGGAAGTGCTCGAATTCAGGTGAGCCCTTAAGTCCCTTGCCCCAGTTGGCGAACCGTCCCGTGATCCGCTGCATGGTGTCGGATATCGACCCCATGTGCGGGAGGAAGGCGTCGACGACCCCCGCCATTCCGGTGACGATATTCCCGAATGACACGCCAAGCCCGATGATGGCCGGCTTCGCGTTCTTGTTGATGTCGCCCTTGAAGCCACGCCAGAAAGGCGACTTCAGGGACTTCGACGCCTTGTCGAAGAGGATCCCGACTGCGTCCGCGGCACCCTTGACGAGGGGCGTAAGACCAGGGAGCGCGCTCTTTGCTCCGTTGACGCCGCGCGTGAAGAGCGGGAGGACGTCAGGCTGAAGTGACAGGGACCAGGCCTTGAAGGCGGACGTCAGCCCCTTCGGTCCTGCAAGGGAGTCGTAGAGGTCGCGTTGTTCGGGAGTGAGCTTGGCGAGTGCCTTGCGGTAGTCGTCGGTCGCATTGGCGCTCTTCGTCGAGGTATCGACCCCGGACAATTGCGCGGACTGGAGACCTCGTTCAGCAGACGCGACGGCCTCCGCACCCTGCACCTGCGCGTCACGGACCTTCGCCCGGTCGTCGGCAAGAGTGCGCTCCTGATCGGCAACCTTCTCGTTCGCTTGCCGGACCTGGTCTTGAGCCTGCTTTACCTGCTTACTGCCGTTGACTCCCGCCTTGTTGGCGTCGTCGACGGATTTCTTCAGCTCAGCGTTCTTCGTTTTCTGTTTGTCCGTGTTGCGTACGGCCTCGTCGTAGGTGAGCTGCGCGCGCTGACGCTCAAGGTCCGTCGACGTAGGGTCGGCAATCGTCTTGGCGAGATCGGCCCGCGCCTCATTGACGCGGAGCGTCGCCTCGCGCTGGTCCAGCATCCCGTCAAGGAGTTGGTCGTTCAGATCCTTCAGGGTCTGCGCTGCGTCGGAACGGGCCTGCGTGAGGTCCAACTCAGCCTGACGCGCGCCTCGTTGGGCGTCGGCAAGGGACCGCTCAGCGTCCTCAACCTGTTGGTTCGCCTGCGCGACGGCCTGCGATGCCTGACGGTGCGCGCCGGCGAGAGAGGCCTGAGCGTTTGCCAGCGTCAGCGCCTGTTGGGCAGCCTTAACCGACGACGCCGCGGAATTGTCCGTCGCGGTCTTGCTCTGCTGCTCCGCGGCCGTTTTCTGCTGGATTACGCTCGTGACGCCCTTGATTGCGGGAATGGCAGCGAGCGCCAGCGCGCCCACCCCCGCGCCGGCCGCGACTGCTGCCGACGCGATGGCGCCAATTCCCGCCGCACCTACGGGCACTATCGGGATTGCTGCGACGCCAGCGACCGCAATTCCGAGCCCGCGCAATGCGGCCATCGCTCCGGCGGAATCGACCTTGACGCGGATCCGTACGTCGTCCCCATCGACTCCGTTAATCGTTCGCTGGACTTCAGCCAACGCAGCGCGCGCAGCAGCGGTATCGGCGGTTACCTGAACGGTCGGGTGTTGAGCGGCCAACCGCTCCAAACGGGCGTTGATGTCGGCGATTTCCGTGAGCGCCGCGCCGGCGTCCAGGTCAATTCCGACCGTGCGACCGGACAACGACTGAATGCGGGCGCGCAAACGGTCGAGATCGGCGTTCAATCCCGTATCGCCAAGCCGAACGTCGGCCCGTGGCAGGGACCGCATTGCGGCTTCCAGTGAGCGCCTGACGGACTCGCCTAGTGCGCCGCCGATTTGCCCACCCTGACGCGTGGCACTTACCCGCGCGCGCTGACCTCCCAGGGTTACACCATCGGGAATGGCGATGACGAGGTTTCGGGCGATGGCGTCGCCCATCCGCCGGCCCGCCTCTTCCCCAACCCGGTCAGCCGCGGGGAGGACGATGGCCTTGAGCTTATTGTGGAAATTCGGCGCGATGGGGACGACGTCGACGGCCGCTCCGCCGACGATATCCAGATCACCGGCCATGGATCGACTCCAGTAGCGGGCCGACCTGAAGCGGCGTTGTGCGGCCGTTCAACAGCCGTTGGAGGGCGTTTAGATGCTGCCACGACGCCGCAACGTCGGGCGACGGCTCGGCGGTTTCCAGGGCTCTGCGGAGCCATTCGGCGTCAGCGCAGGCATCGCCGCAGTAAACGGCGGGAAGCGGCGCATCGCGGATCATCACCAGCTCAACATGGAAGTTGCAGCCGTCCCGTGCACATGTGTTTTCGTCGGTCATGAGATCTCATTCCGGGCATAGAAAAGGCCCATAGCTCGTCAGCTACGGGCCTGCAATTCGGGCTATGGAGTTGTTGTTCTCGTCGACGTCAGGGGCGCGGGGCGTCCTCCAGGAATATCCCGGAGACGAACTCCCGTGCATTCGTGCGGGCGTCCAGGAGATCGGACAGGCGGATAAGCTCCGCAGCCTCCAGCGGGTTGCCATCGCGTGATGCGACGCGCGCACGCATGGTCCAGGTGAAGCACGAGGAACTGCACCAGTGCGAACGACCGGAGCGCCCTCCCTTACGGCGTCGCACGCTCCGCTCGAAGCGGCATCCTGACCGACGGCACGTGGATTCCGCCGCGTACTCCATGACTCCTCCTGAGGGCATGCAAAAGCCCCGAGGAGATTCTTCGGGGCTGGGAACGCTTTTAGGCCTCTGACCTGCGGTTTGTAACGGTAGAAATTCGATCTTCCGCCTAGCGCTTGATCGTCTCGGGCACACGATCCGCCTCGTCCGCCGCGCGCCAGGACCCCCAACGGGGCGTCAGGGGCCGCTATAGGGGCGCCTGGAGGCGTTACGTCTCAGGTCCCCAGACCCGTACAGACAGCGAGACCCAGCACCTTTACGATTCGGAGATACTCCCGGAGGGGGTCACCCCCCTGGGTCCGGGCTAGTCGATCTTCGCTGCGAAGCCGGCACGAGGCGGGCGACGATGACCGTCAGCAAGCTCGCCCTTGATCTCCAGGCGACTCGGCACGAGCGTGATCTCGCGCGAGCGGATCACACTCCTGACAGTGCTAACGTGGCGTCGCTGAGACCGTGATGGTCGACGCGGCGGCGTATAGCGTCGCCTAAGACCGTCTCCGCGATGGAGGCGTCAGAGCTCCGCGACGGAGCTTGAACGGGTTGCTCACTCAAGCAACGGCCCTGAGTAAACAGGGGCCCAAACGGCGTGATGCCGTCAGGGACCCAAACTCTGTAGATCCTCCGTGATCTCAACGACATGCACCGCAACGGTGCAGCGCGCAGCTAGGGCCCTGCGCACTGACAGGTCACCTGTCGTCGTTGAGGTTGCTCACGCTTCCTCTCACGACACGTGGCACACACCGTTGCCGAGGAGAGCTTGTCGTGTGGTCCGTGCTGGGCGAACTCGCCCTAGCTGCACCATGGTTGGTTGGAGTGCTGGTGACTGCACTCTTCCTGATCGTTCTCGTCTCCCTGCCGCTCAGCCTGCATGGCTCAGCGGCCAATGAGAGACCGGAGATCATCCGTGCGCTTGCCGACTTATGGAGGTTCTGGCGCCGTTGACGTCAGCCCTGTCCGAGCGAACTCACGTGGTCGAGTCGCACCTTGTGCACCTTCGTCGACACGGCCACGGTCAGCGAGTTGGGCCACTGGTTCCCGCCCGCCGGCCAGCCGGCGAGTGTCTCGGTGACGTACGTCAGCGTGCCGGCGAGCGTCTGCCCACCGATCAGGTTGACGCTCACGGCCGTGCCGTTCAGCGCGATGGCCTGGTCACGGATCGTCGACAGGTACTCGTCACCCGTCAGCGTGTGGGTTGTGGGGTAGGCGGTCATCGGGACTCCATGCGGTAGGTGCGGGTAGCGAACGGGTTCCGCCCGTCCGTCACTGCGGGGCGCACCTCAGGGCGACGCCCCTCGTCGTCCAGGCCGTTGCGGTCGCGGTAGAGCGCAGCGCCTGCGCCCACCGTTCCGGAGCCGTTGCCGCCCGCGACGTCGCCTCCGCGGTTCCCACCGACGCGGGGAGCCGAAGGGGCAGGCGGGGTGAACTCCGTCAGGAACGCGTCCGCGTCCGCGCTGAGTTCCTCCGGGGTCTGCCCACGCAGGCGCGCGCACATGACCGGAGTCAGCCCCTTGGACTGTCCGGCTGCGAGTTGCTCGGGGGTTGGTTCCATGTCGTTCCTTCGGTCAGTAGGAGAGTGCAGGGGTTCGCTCAGCACCGGTCAGTGCCGGCGCGGGGGGAGTTGGGATCGGCGTCACGGTCGGGCGGTACCGGGACGTCTGGTCGTCGGTGTAGGAGATTGGATCCGTCGCAGCCACTACGTGCGCTTCGAGATCCGTCGCGGATGTCGGCACGTACGTGGTCCCGACATCGGCCAGGAACAGGAGGTACACCTCCGTGTACCGCTGCGAGCGCATGGCCTCCAGTGCGAATCCTGGAACGTCGTCGAGCCGAGAACGGATCTCGCCGTGCCCGTCGCTGCGCCAGGCGCGAACCTTCCGTCGCTCCTCGTCGAACCCGCCCACTGCGTCACCCGGACGCAGCCGCGGGAGGATCAACTCCCACTGCGCTGCACGGATGTTGGTCAGGTCGACGAGGAGTCCCTGAAGGCGCCCCCACGCCTCCACAACGGCGCCTCCCGCCTTGATGGCAGCGTCCGCGCTCCGCACGCCCGCGAGCACCTCCGCGGCCTCCCTGGCGTCGCTCAGGACGTCGTCCAGGCGCGTGCCGAGGTGTTCCAGAGCGTCAGCGGAGTACAGCACCCGGGTGTCGTACGCCAACAGCTCAGTGGACTTCTTCGCCTGGTCCCTGGCGATCCGCTCCGCGTGCCACTCGGAAGCTTCGACATGCGCCTTCGCAGCGCGCTTGCCAACGTCCCGGGGCCATGAGCCGTCAGCCTGGAAGGCACGCACGGCAGCGTCGATGACCTCATTCCGCGCGACGTCGGGGACGACGCCTGACGGGTGCTCGCGGAGACGCTTCTTCGCATCCTCCAACAGCGCCTCCGTGCGCGCGATTTCGGGCACTACGGCGAGCGCCGCGGAGAGTTCGGGATTGGTGGTCATGAGTGCCTCTCAGGGCTTACAAGAAAGGCCACTGACCCGAGTTGGTCAGTGGCCTGGTGGTGTGGCGTAGGGCGCCATTGCGGAGCGTCCCGGAGCAACTCCGCGCGCTGCGCCCGTCGCTGCCTCACACGGGCACGGATGGCGTCGGCCGACGCCGCATAGCGCCGACGCTCAGCAGCGTTGCAGCAGTCACGGCAACGTCGCCTGAGCCCCTGCCTGCCGAGCGCGTCACGCTGGAAGTGAGCAACGGTCCGCGGGAGTTGGCGCCGGCACACGGGGCACGGCTGATCCTGTTTCGGTGTGGGGACGTCGCACATCGACATGGCGTCCTCCGTTCTGTCCGTCTGGCGAATGGATTTGAAATAAGAAAGGCGCCACCCGGAGGCAGCGCCTGAAAGTTGAAGGTCGGTGGCGGAGCACGTCGACGAGGAGCGCGACCGGAGGAGAGTACGGGCGGCTCAACACGGACGAGGCTCAACGCCACCGACCTAGCGTCGCTGCGCGAGAGGAGGAGCAGCAGCGACGCAGCTTGCAGGAGGAGCCGCAGCCCACAGCTCGCGGAATCTCCTCCTACTACTGTTATGGGGTAGTAGTGACGCGACTTTCGGTTCATCAGGCGACTTAAGTCTCTAAACGGGCATGAGTCGATACATAACCGTTACTCACGAGCGCTTGACTCCCGTCACCGTGCGTGACAACTCGCTAGACGACACAGAGGGCGCCCCGTGCGCACCCGACACGCTCGATGGACTCGTTCCCACACTCAGGACGGGAGGCCCTCCAGCGGGCACGCAAGGGCCTTCTCGGGCCTCGTCCGCCCCAGCGCCTCCGTCGGCCTCCGCGCGCAGCGTCGACGAGGGGCCGCGGACAGAGTGAGGTCCAAATCGCCAAACTAACTGCCATTTTCCTTTCTCTCTTAACGCGTCTTAGAGAGAAGTGAAGTTAGGGGTTAGTTTGTCATTTTGGCACCCAGAACGGCCCCACGGTAGACGCAGTGTGACGACGAGGCGGAAACTGGTAACGCTCCGCACATACTCCTGAAGTGCATGCACCCCGCACGAACTTCCGGGCCAGCCGCGGAGGACGTCGACGAGGCCCCGGAACGCGCAGAGACCCCGTGCCAGCCGAGCCGACGCGGGGTCTTCCGTCACAGATAGTTACTTACTCGCGGCCTCTTCCGCGGCCATCTTCCCGCGGAGGTAGTCGGCGTTCCACGCGACGTCTGCGGGGTCCTCGTCGAGGGCGCCACGGATAGTGGTCCGCGCCCACATCGCGCGGTCGGCAAGGCGTCGGTCGTCGACGTGGTCACCCGGCACCGTGAGTGCCTCGTGGACGGCCTCCAGGAGGGCGCGGAGGTCTTGCGCCTCCGCGCTCATGCGGCGACCGCCGAGAGCCCGTGGAGCGCCACGCCGGCAGCCGTGGCAACGCAGGAGGGGCACACCGGGGCCGCCCACATGCCGCCGACGTAGACCGGGGCCGCCTCGTCGTCGTCCTCCAGGCAGTGAGCGCACGTCTTCACGGGCTCGAAGCCGTACAACTCCTGAGTGCCGATCGAAAACATATCGGCCTCCCCAGCCTCCACCCCCAGAACGGCGCTCGGGACGGAGTCGAGCCACGTGTCACAGAGGACGACGCCCTCATAGTCGGTGACGTCGTACGCCATGCCGACCGCGACGCGGGCGGGGAGGCCGAGACGGTCGGCCACATCGAAGGCGAAGGCGGTGAGGTCTTCCAGGTCCACGGGGGTGGTGGTGTTGCCGACGACGAGAATCGTGTTCCGTGCCATGCTGAGACCTCCAGTAATGGAACGAAGGGCCCGCTGCGTCCGCCAAGATTCTGCGGGCCCTTCGTCTTGCTTGCGTCGGGGTGTGGCTACACCTTAGGCGCGGGTGTAGCCACACCGCAACCCTTCGGTGTGGCTACACCTCTGCTACCGTCCCCCCATGCCCAACCAACCGAAGACACCAGTCAGCCGCTTCCGTATCGACGCGGAGTTGTGGAAGGCGTTCGACGACGCTGTACCTGACGACACAGATCGCTCAGACGTCCTGCGACGCTTCGTCGCGTATTACTGTCGTCGGCCCAATGCCAAGCTCCCCGAGCGCCCTCCAGCGGGACCGTGGAGCGAGGCACCGTAGACAGCGCAGAGCCCCCGTCGGGACGATCCGACGGGGGCTCTGTCGTGCGTGGCTAGTCAGCAGCCGGCGTAGCCCACGTGATGTCGCATCGCACGTCACCGATGAACGGTTTTCCGCGGAGCCCTCGCGTCACGGACACGCTGTCGATGGCCAAGCGGATCAGGTCACGCCTCAGGGCGTCATCTGCCCCATCCCACGCCGCATGCAGCACGTCGGAGTCGTCAAAGATCGTCAGATCAACGGCTCCGCTGAACTCCGCAGCTCGATTCCCCGCGGTGACAAGGTCCGACTCCGCCTCCGCTACGAGGCGGGGGTAGAAGCGACCCATGGCTCCGTCATAGATACCCGCCTTACGGTCCTCTGCGAGGCGCTCCAGGGACCGTTCAGCGGCTTTCACGGCTCCAAGCGCCTGGCGGTGCTCTTCCGTCTCCTCAGGCTTCGTAAGAGCTACCCACCGCTCCGCCACGGCCAGCATGAGTGGGTCGGCATTGTCGATGTCAGAGCTGACGACTGCGCCTATCCACTCCTCGAAGATGTACGCCTCTATCAGCGACCGCATGGCCGACGCCGGCTCTGCGCACGGTTTCCCAACGGTGTAGTTGAGGCAACGGTACGAGCGCCCGTGAATCGCCGTACCGCCCCCGCAGCTTGCACACCGGAGAAGGCCTGACAACAGGTGCTTCACCTTGCCCCGTTGATACTCCGGAGCAACGGGCAAGTGCCCCGCCACGGCCAGGCGGGCGCGCTGGACGAGGTCGCGCGTTACGGGCTCCACCCCTTCCGCAAGCACGGACACCCGCTCACCCTGCTTGTTGCGGTAGGGAACGGATCGCCCACCCCTCGTCAGTGATACTGCCTGCCAGCCCTCGTACACGGGCACCTGCACCATTCGGTGGATCGTCGATCCACCCCAGGAAATCCCTTCAGGCGAGGGAATTCCTTCAGCGTTCAGCTCCTGCGCAATAGTTCTTGCCGACTTACCTTCGGCAGTCGATTCGAAGATTCGGATGAGCGTTGGCCACGTCGACGCGTGGCCAAGCTTGCGAGTCTCTTTGTCCACGATCCGCAAGCCGTACGGCGCAGCGCCCAGCCAAGCACCCTCCTCGCGCTGCTGCTGTTTCGTACCGCGAACCCGATGCGAGAGAAGAGCCGAGTACTCCCGTGCCTCCTCAACTCGATTGATGATGTCCCGACGGTCCCGGTCGTCCGCCGAATCAAGCCGCTCGTAGTCGAAGATGATCCGCTTGCCATCGTCCAGAAGCGGCGTGATGTCGTTAGAACTCCTGCGAGAGAATCGGTCGGCTGCGTAGCACCAGAGGGCAGGAACTTCTCCCGCGCGCAGGGCATTAATCGCGCTGACGAATCCGGGGCGTACCGTGTCGGTGTACGCACTCAGGTTGTCGGTCCATACCTTCCGGACGGTGTAGCCATTCTCGTCAGCCCACCGACGCCCGCGATCCTCCTGAGCGCGGAACGTCAACGCCCGCTCCCTCTGCCGCGTGATGGCGGACTTCCGCAAATACAGGTCAACCTCTTGTGTCACAGCCCCTCCCCTGTTTCGGATCGTACATGCAAGGGTGTCGCTGCTGTCCTGCCCGGCGATTACGACATGGACATCATCCGGGGCCGGGTCGCGCGGGTCGGGCATCTGCTCGACGACTGGGACGGGCTCGGCTTCAAGACGTATCTGCTGCGTGAGCGCGGGGTGCACGGTTCGCCGGTCAACCAGTATGCGCCGTTCTATCTATGGAACACGGTGGAGGGCATGAACCGCTTCCTCTGGGGCGGCGCCTTCCAGGGGCTCGTCAACGACTTCGGGCGGCCGGATGTGTTGCAGTGGACGGGCCTCGCGTACGAGGAGGGCGGTGCCGCGGGCTCGCCGGTGGCCGTAGCTGTGCGGCAGCGCCAACGGATAGCAGGGAGTGGGGAGTTGGCAGCGGTGATGGAGGACGCGGTGGGAGAGACCCGGCGGCTGGCCGGGGAGGACGGTGCGGTGCTCGCGGCGGCGGCCGTCGACCCGCACAGCTGGGAGCTGGTCCACTTCTCGCTCTGGGAGCACGACACGCCGAAGGCGGAGGGGGACGTGTTCCAGGTGCTGCACCTTTCGGCGCCGGGGCGGGGCGGGTTACCGCGGGGTCGGCAGTGGTGAATGCCCTTGTCCGTACGGTACTTGGGGATGTGGACCCGCGACTGTTGGGTATGTGCGACGCGCACGACCATCTCTTCATCCGCAGCCCGCAACTCCCCGGCCGGGAGCTGGGCGACGCCTCGGCCGCGCGGGCCGAGTTGACCGCGTTCCGTGCCGTCGGCGGGGGCGGCGTCGTGCAGTGGACGCCGTACGGGATGGGTCGGCGGGTCGCCGATCTGCCGTCGCTGTCCCGGTTCACGGGTGTGCACGTGGTCTGCGCGACCGGGTTGCACCAAGCGGCGCACTACAGCCCTGAGTTGCTGGAGAGTCTGCGCGGCAGACTGGCCGAGGTCTTCGTCGCCGAACTGACGGAAGGCGTCGGTCCGACCGGTGTCCGCGCCGGGATCATCAAGGTCGCGGGCGGCTTCCACGGCCTCGACGCGCACGCCCGCTGGACGATGGCCGCCGCGGCCGAGGCCCACCGCGCGACGGGCGCGCCGATCGCCGTCCACCTGGAGCTGGGCACGGGTGCCCTCGACGTACTCGACCTGCTGTGCGGCAAGTTGGGGGTGGAACCGCACCGGGTGGTCCTCGGCCACCTCAACCGCTCCCCCGACCCGGTGGTCCAGCGACAGGCCGCCGACGCGGGCCCCTACCTGGCGTTCGACGGGCCGTCCCGCGCCCACCACGCCACGGACTGGCGGATGCCGGACGCGATCCGGGCCCTGGCCGAGGCCGGCTTCGGAGACCGCCTGCTGCTCGGCGGGGACACGGTCGTCGCCGACGCGCGCTCGGTGGACGGCGGCCCGGGAATGCCGCATCTGTTGCGGCGGGTTCGGCCACGGCTCGCGGTGGAGTTGGGGGAGGAACTGGTGCAGCGCGTCTTCACCGAGAACCCGGCGCGGGCGTTCGCGGTCGAGTGGCGTTGAAAGAGATCCGGTGAAGCCGAACTCGCTTGACAACGAGAGCAGTTGAGAGGAAGGAGACCCCTCATGCCCTTCGTCCGTATCGACGCGCTGCGCGCCGACCCCGCGCGGCTCGACGCGCTCGGCCGTGCCGTGCACGACGCGCTGGTGGAGACGATCGGGATTCCGGACGACGACCGGTTCCAGGTCCTGGTCGGTCACGACGGCGCCCACAGCACACTCCGCTACGGCGGCTATCTCGGTGTCGACCGCGACGACGGGATCGTGTTCGTCGCGAGAACCATGCGCTCCGGGCGCGGCCCCGAGCGGAAGCGGGCGCTGTACCGGCGGATCGCCGAACTCGCCCACGCGTACGCGGGGACCGAGCCCCGGAACGTGTTCGTCACGGTGACCGAGAACGAGTCGGTCGACTGGTCGCTCGGTGAGGGGGTCGCGCAGTACGCCCTCTCGTCGGCGGCGGTCGCCGAGGGCTGAGCCGGGCCCGCTATGTTCGACGCGAACATCGAACATGTGGAGCTCGTGTGCAGACGACGACGGTTTAGCCGCCGAGAGCGGCGGAAGCGGATGTCGCGGCGGCCGGGTGGCCCCGGTCCTGGCCGCTCATGCTGCTCGGGGCAGCGGTCGTTCCGGGGCTGATGCTGTTCGTCGTCGGGCGGTGGCTGGACGCGCCGGCCGTGCAGGCGTGGCGGACCGTGTGTCTCGCCATCACCACGCAGGCGCTGCCCTTCCTGCTGCTGGGTACGGCCCTGTCGGGGGCGATCAACGCGTTCGTGCCGGCGCGGGTGTTCACGAAGGTGCTGCCCAAGCGGGCCGTGTTCGCCGTGCCGGTGGCCGGGATCGCGGGGGTCGTGCTGCCGGGCTGTGAGTGCGCGTCGGTGCCGGTCGCGAACAGTCTGATCGGGCGTGGGGTCACCCCGGCCGCCGCGTTCGCGTTCCTGCTCTCGGCGCCCGCGATCAACCCGGTCGTGCTGACCGCCACCGCGATCGCGTTTCCCGCCAGCCCGGTCATGGTGCTGGCCCGGCTGCTCGCCTCGCTCGCGACCGCCGTGGTGATGGGCCGGCTGTGGCTCTGGCTGGGGCGTGAGGAGTGGCTGCGGCCGGTCGCGCGGCACACCGGGCACCGGCCGGGGCACAGCCGCTTCACGGAGTTCCGTACCGGCTTCCAGCACGACTTCCTGCACGCGGGCGGGTTCCTGGTCGTCGGTGCCATGGCGGCGGCGACCTTCAATGTCGCGGTCCCGCGCTCCGTGCTCGACACCTTCGCCGGCTCGCCCTGGCTGTCGGTGCTGTTCCTGGCCGCGCTCGCGATCATCCTCGCGGTCTGCTCCGAGGCCGACGCGTTCGTGGCGTCCTCCCTCACGGGCTTCTCCCCCACTGCCCGGCTCGCTTTCATGGTCGTGGGCCCCATGGTCGACCTGAAGCTGATCGCCCTCCAGGCGGGCACGTTCGGCCGGGCCTTCGCGGCCCGCTTCTCCGCCGCCACGACGGTCGTCGCGGTGCTGTCCAGCACGCTGATCGGAGCCGTACTGCTGTGAGACGACCCCTCCAGGTGACCCTGCTCGTCCTCAGCGGTCTGGGCCTGCTGCACGCCTCGCTCTTCACGGACCTGTGCCTGCGCTACGTCAAGCCGAGCATGCGCCCTATGCTCGTCGTGTCCGGGTTCCTGCTGATCCTGCTCGGCATCGCGGAGGCATGGTCTCGGTCACGGCAGAAACCGGGCGTGGACGACCATCACATGGGCCACGACCACATAGATCAAGACCACATGGGTCAGAACCACACCGAACCCTCCGAAGAGCACATGGGCCACAACCACTCCAAGGTCCCCCGCGTCGCCTGGCTGCTCTTCCTCCCCGCCCTCAGCCTCCTCTTCTAGGCCCTACCCGCCCTCGGCGCCTACACCGCCTCCCGCGCCGCCACCAAGGCCGTCCCCGTGCAGGACGCCTTCGATCCGCTGCCCGCGACCTCGCCGCTGCCGATGACGTTCACCGACTTCACGACCCGCGTGCAGCAGGACCGCAAGCGGGCCATCAAGGGCCGCACCGTCCGGATGACCGGTTTCGTCACGCCCGACAAGGGATCCGTCTCCTGGGACCTGACCCGGATCATGATCTCGTGCTGCGCGGCGGACACCCAGTCCATCAAGGTGCGGGTCTACGGCATCCCGGCACTGTCCGCCAACACCTGGGTGACGATCACCGGGACCTGGCACGCGGGCGGAACCCTGGGGACGAGTTCCGCCGCGGCCGCGCTCGACGGCGTCACCGTCCAGAAGGTCGCCAAGCCGGTGAACGCCTACCAGGACGCCCTGCCGTTCCCGGCCTCGCGTTGAGCTAGGCCACCGAGATGTCCACCGACGGCCGCAGTTTCGCCGCCGCGGCCAGGGCCTCGTGCATGGGGTGGCTGTCGAAGGCCGCCAACAGGGCCTCGTCCGCCGGGAGTTCGGCGGCCGGGTAGGCGATCTGCTCGTAGGCCGCCTGGAAGCGCGGGCCCCAACGGCGGGCGCCCAGGCGGGCCGTGCGGGAGCAGTTGTCCACCATGTACGCCACGTCGCGGGCGTGCATGTACGGCAGCAGGGAGTCGACCGCCTCGATGACGGACTCGTTGACGATCTCCGACCAGGGGTGGCCGCGCTCGGCGAACTCGTCGACCTGGGCGGTCATCGTCGCCACGAACACCCCGGCGGTGAACGGCTCGACGGGCAGGGCCCGTTCGGCCCGGCGCCCCCGCACCTCGGCTCCCGCGGCCCACATCGGCGAACCGCCGATCCCGCTCATCTCCCGTGCCCCGAGCCGCCGTTCGGCGAGGACGACGCTGCGCAGCTCGGTGCCGTCGGCGACCTCGTCGTAGATCTCGGCGACGATCTCGCGGGCGGGGCCGTGGGTCGCCGAGTACGCGCGGTCGAAGACCTCGCGTCCGGCCGGGTCCAACTCCTCGCGGACGGCGCGGAGTCCGGCCTGGGAGATGGTGCGGGCGATGGGTCCGGTGACGTTCTCGCAGGAGCGCTCGTACGCGGTCACCGCGTCGTCGCCGGTCAGGCGGTAGTGCGTGAAGAGACTCTCGACGATGCCGTGGACGGCGCCGAGCAGGATGGCGCGTTCGCCCACGATGTCGGAGCGGTACTCGCTCTCCAGGGTGGTGCGGAAGGTGTACGGCGAGCCGAGCGCGACCGACCAGCCGAGCGCGCGGTCGGTGGCCCTGCCGTCGGGGTCGGCATGGACGGCGTAACTGCTGTTGATACCCGCGCCGTTGATCTCGGCGCCCTGCTCGTAGAGCCGGCGCACGGAGTCGCCCATGCCCTTGGGGCAGACGGCGATGACTCCGTGTCCGGGCGGGAACTCCCCACCGGTGGCCCGGAGATGACCGAGCAAGAAGCCGTGCGAGAGGCCGATGGTGGCGCCGGGCCTGAGGGCGGCGAAGATCTGCTCGTGGTGGGCGGCGAGGGCCGCGTCCGCGATGAGCAGGATCACCAGGTCGCTGTCGGCGGTGACCGCGAGCCAGTCGCCGAGCGTGCCGTTCTCCTCGGTGAAGCCGTGGGCGCGGGCGTCGGCCGCCGATGCCGAGCCGGGGCGCAGGCCGACGCTCACCCGGATGTCCGTACCGGCGAGGGAGTCGCGCAGGTTGCGGGCCTGGGCGCGGCCCTGTGGGCCCCAGCCGATGACGCCGATGCGGCGGACGCCGGCGAAGGCCTGCGGGAGCAGCGGAAAGAGGTGCCGGCCGCCGCGCAGGATGGTCTCCGTGCCGCCGGGCACGTCCATCGTTTCGAGGGCGAAGACGGCGGAGGTGTACGTGGTCGAGGTCATGGAGGAGTTGTAGGCTCCGGGCGGGTGTTGCGGCAAGCGCAACCTTCGCAGCGGTCTGTTGCGCGAGGTGAAAGGGCCAGGTCACGGTATGCGGGACGACCATCGGGAGCTACGGCTTTTCCTGCATCTGGCGCAGACGCTGAACTTCGGGCGGACGAGCCTCGACTGCCATGTCAGTCCGGCGACACTGACGCGGACCGTGCAGCGGCTGGAGGCCGGCCTCGGACACCGGCTGTTCGACCGCGGGGCGCGCGGGGTGTCCCTGACCGCGGAGGGGCACCGCTTCCGTGAATACGCCGTCCAGTCACTGGAGTTGTGGCGTGCCTACCGCGAGGAGCATCCCGACCCGGCCGAACTCACGGGCAGGCTGGCCCTGTTCGCCACGGTGACCGCCTGCCAGGCGCTGCTGCCCGACCTGTTGGCGCCCTTCCGGGCCGCACATCCGCAGGTACTGCTCGACCTGCGCACCGGCGACGCGGCGGCGGCGCTGGCCCGGCTCGACGAGGGTGAGGTCGACGTGGCGGTCGCGGGCATCCCGGCGCGGCTGCCGGAGCCGTTGGTGAGCCGGACGGTCGCGGTGACCGAACTGGTCCTGGTCACCGCCCGCGACCGTCCCGATCCGGGGCTCGACGGCCCGTTCGTCCTCCCGCACCGGGGTCTGGTCCGCGAGGCGGCCGACCGCTGGTTCCGCGTCCGGGGCACGACACCGGACGTGGCCTGTGAACCGGACGGCCACGAAGGGCTGTTGACCCTGGTCGCGCTCGGCTGTGGGACGGGCGTGGTGCCCCGGCTCGTACTGGAGAACAGTGCCGTACGGGAACGGCTGGCGGTGGTCGCGGCGGACCCGCCGCCGGAGCCGTTCCCGATCGGGCTGTGCGTACGGCGGGCGGATCTGCGCCGCCCGCTGGTGGCGGCCCTGTGGAGCCTCACGGCGCCGTAGAACCGCCAACTCGGTTGTGCGGGTGGTCAGTCCAGGTCCACCGGGCCGTCGTTCTTCTTGTCGTTCTTCTTGTCGTCCTTCTTCGCCTGGAGCTGGAGCAGGTTCTTGACCTCCTCGCCGGGGCGGCGGCCGTCGGGGTCCGCGCCGCTCAGGTTGCCCCGGACCGAGTCCAGGATCGTGAGGCCCTGCGAGACCAGGCCGGCCGCGATCTCGCCGAGGCCGTCCGCGCCGTTGAGGACGTTGACGTTGGCGCCGGCGAGGCCGCCCGCCGCTTCCTTCACGATCTGCGGGAGCTGGTCGATCAGCATCCGGTCGAGCGCGACGCGGTCGTAGGAGGCCGCCGCCTCTGCCTGGATCTTCATGCGCTCCGCCTCGGCGATGGCGAGCAGCTTGATCCGCTGGGCCTCGGCCTCGGCCGGCTTGACGATCTCGGCGACCAGCTGCTGCTGGCGCAACTCGGCCTGGCGCTGGGCCAGTTCGGTCTGCGCGGCGAGCACTTCCTGCTGGGCGTGGGCCTGCGCGAGCGGTCCGGCCTGCGCGGCCTGGGCCTGGGCGCGGTCGACCTCGGCCGAGTACTCGGCCTTGACCACCGCGGTCTGCCGGGCGTACTCGGCCTGGTTGCGGGCCGCGACCTGCTCCGCCTCGACCGAGGCCTGGGTGGCCTGCGCCTGGGCGATCTGGGCCTGCCGCTGGATGGCCGCCTTGTGCGGTGCGGACATGGCCTCGATGTAGCCGACCTCGCCGTCGTCGATCGACTGGATCTGCAGCGAGTCCACGATCAGACCGATCTTGGCCATCTCGACCTTTGACGTGTCCAGGACCTCGGCGGCGAGCTTCTGCCGCTCCGTGACGATCTCCTCGACCGTCATCGAGCCGATGATGGACCGCAGGTGACCGGCGAAGATCCGGCCGGTCAGCACCGACATCTGGTCCTGGTCGGAGAGGAAGCGCTGGCCCGCGTTGATGATGCTCTCGGTGTCGTTGCCGACCTTGAACGCGATCACGGCGCGGACGTGCAGCGCGATGCCCTGCCTGGTCACACAGGTCTCGGTGACCTCGGCCTCGCACATCGACAGCGTGAGAAAACGGGTCTTGCGGAAGACCGGGAGCACGAACTTTCCGTGCCCTGTCACCACTCGGAACGGCGCGCCCCCCAGTCCCCGCCTGCCACCCGAGATCAGCATCGCCTCATCGGGGGCGGGAACGCGGTAACCGAACATGTCTTGCTCCTCACTCTGCGCCGGCGGGTTCGCCGCCCAGCGCGTCCAATGGATCCGCCCACTCGATGACGTGCACGGCACGACGTCCACGGGACTCGATCACGAGCACCCTGGCCCCCGTGGGCAGGGGATCATCCGACCAGGCCAGGAATGTCTCGGAGCCGCCCCGGACCCGCACGAGGATCTCGCCGGGGCCCGCGCTCCCGCGGGTCTCGATGATCACCTCACCCGTGCATCCGATCACGGCCTCGTCCTGCGGCATCACCGGCCGCCTCCATCCTCTGGCCTTAGGTTTCCGACGATAGACCCACTCGGGTCACGGACCCAACGGGCCCACCACACACCTTTTGTACGGCGTCTGCCGGGCGACACCGTGCGCAGTCAGGACAGGGCCGCCAGCGGGTCGTCGAGGACCGGCTGCCACGCCAACTCGGCTGCCCCGACCAGGCTGTTGTGGTCGAGGCTGCAGGCGAGGATCGGCACACCCCCGCTCTGCCCCCACAGGCTCCGGTCGGCGACGACCGCGCGCAGCCGGTCCGGGTCGGCGTCCAGGAGCGTGCGGTGCAGTCCGCCGAGGATGATCCGGTCGGGGTTGAGGATGTTCACCAGGCCCGCGAGCCCCAGCCCGAGCCGGTCGATCAGGGCCTCGGCGGCCTTCCGGACGGCCGGATCGTCGTAGTGGTGACGGATCAGTTCGTTGGACTCCTGGAGCAGGGACACCTCGGGGCCGGGCTCACGGCCGGCGGCGGTGAGGAAGGCGAGCGGGTCGGCCTCGACGTCGAGGCAGCCCCGGCTGCCGCAGTGGCAGGGGCGGCCCTCGGGGTTCACGGTGAGGTGCCCGACTTCGAGCGCGAGGCCCGAACTCCCGGTGTGCAGACGCCCGTCGAGCACCAGGGCGCCGCCGACACCCCGGTGTCCGGTCGCCACACACAGGAGGTCGCGGGCGCCGCGGCCCGCGCCGTGCCGGTGCTCGGCGAGCGCGGCGAGGTTGACGTCGTTGCCCGCGAACGCGGGTCCGGTGAGGCCGGCCGCGCGCACGCACTCGGCGAAGATCCGCCGCACGGGCGCGCCCGCGGGCCAGGCCAGGTGGAGAGGGTTGAGCGCGAGCCCTTCGGGCTCGGCGACGGCGGAGGGCACGGCGAGCCCGGCACCGACACAGCGCCGGCCCGTCTCGCGCAACAGATCCGCGCCGGCCTCGACGACCGAGCCGAGCACCTTCGCGGGGTCGGCGTCGACGGTCTCGCAGCCGGGCGCCGTCGCCACGAGCTGCCCGCCGAGCCCTACCAGCGCGGCGCGGAAGCCGTCGGCGTGCACCTGGGCGGCGAGGACGACGGGGCCGTCATCGGCCAGCGCGAGCCGGTGCGAGGGGCGTCCCTGCGAACCGGCTGCGGCGCCTGGCCTGGCGTCGACCCTGATCAGGCCGAGGGCCTCCAGCTCGGCGGCGACCGCGCCGGCCGTCGCGCGGGTCACCCCCAGTTCGGCGGTGAGTACGGCGCGGGTGGGGGCGCGTCCGGTGTGCACCAGCTCCAGCGCGGGGCCGAGCGCGCTGCGGCCCCGGTCCAGTCGCGCTCTTGAGGTGGTCCCATCCCCCGCCGGCCGGGGGTCCGCCTTGCCGCTCATGAGGGCGAGTCTCCCATGATCCGTAGAGCGAGCCGTTGGGGGTCGTGTTCACAGTGGCGGCCGGTGGGGGCTTGTCGCGCCACGCGGCGGAGCCGCATATCGATACAGCCCCGCGCCCCTTCAGGGCGCGTCCCACTCCCCCCGTTCAAAAGCCACTCACTCTCAGCGTCACGTTCAGCCTGCCCGTCAGGCCCAACTCCCGTGGTCCTGTGCCCTCGTACACCCTCGGCACGCCGTGATAGGCGAGCCGGGACGGGCCTCCGAACACGAAAAGGTCGCCGCTTCTCAGTTCGATGTCCGTGTACGGCTTGGTGCGGGTCTCGGTGTTGCCGAAGCGGAAGACGCAGGTGTCGCCGAGGCTGAGGGACACCACGGGGGCGTCGGACTGTTCGTCGCTGTCGCGGTGCATGCCCATGCGGGCGTCGCCGTCGTAGAAATTGATCAGTGCGATGTCGTACGACGCCGTCGGCGCCCCCAGTGTGTCGGCGACCGCCCGCCTGCCCAGCTCGTCGAGCCAGGCCGGGAACGGTTTCACCGGCGTGCCGTCGCCGTCGGTCACCGTGCGGGAGTAGGCGTACGGGTACCAGTGCCAGCCCAGGCACACCTGCCGGGCGGTCATCGTGCCGCCGCCTGGGGTGCGGACCGTTCGCAGGCCGGCCGGGGGCCGGGCCCACTCGCGGCAGCCCGTCAGGAGGTCGCGCCGGCGGTCGGTGTCGAGCCAGTCCGGCAGGTGCACCGCGCCCGGCGCGACCTCCGTACGGGCCCTGGGAAACAGCTCCGCGTCCATGGCCCCATCCTGCCCGACCGGCCGTGAACTGGGACTCGGTTAGCCTTGGCGCACGATGGACGACCATATCGACCGAATGACGACTCCGTGGGGCGAGCACGCCCTGGCCCGCTTTCCCGAGGACCCGCGCGACCAGCTGCGTGCCTGGGACGCCTCCGACGAATACCTTCTGCGGCATCTCGCGGAACAGGACACCCCGCTGTCCGGCACGGTCGTGATCGTGGGCGACCGCTGGGGCGCCCTGGCCACGGCCCTCGCGGACCATCAACCAGTGCAGATCACGGACTCGTTCCTCACCCAGGAGGCGACGCGGGCGAACCTCGCACGGGGCGAGGCCGACGCCGATTCCGTACGGCTGCTCACCACCCAGGATCCGCCGCCCGAGCGCGTCGACGTGCTGCTGGTCAGGGTGCCCAAGAGCCTCGCGCTGCTGGAGGACCAGTTGCTGCGGCTGGCGCCCGCGGTGCACGCGGACACGGTCGTCGTCGGTACCGGCATGGTGAAGGAGATCCACACCTCGACGCTGAAGCTGTTCGAGCGGATCCTCGGCCCGACCCGGACCTCGCTGGCCGAGAAGAAGGCCCGGCTGATCCACTGCACGCCACGGTCGTCGGCCCGCGCCGCCAACCCCTGGCCGCACAGCTACGCCCTGCCCGACGGCATCGGCGCGGTCTCGGGCCGGACCGTGGTCAACCACGCGGGCGTGTTCTGCGCGGAACGCCTCGACATCGGCACCCGTTTCTTCCTCCAGCACCTGCCCTCAAGTCGTGGGCTTGGCAGCGTCGTTGACCTCGGGTGCGGCAACGGAGTCGTCGGTACGGCGGTGTCGCTGGCCGATCCGGAGGCCGAAGTCCTGTTCGTGGACGAGTCGTTCCAGGCCGTGGCCTCGGCGGAGGCGACATACAAGGCGAACGGGGTTCCGGGGCAGGCCGAGTTCAGGGTCGGGGACGGGCTGGTCGGGGTCCCGGCCGACAGCGTGGACCTCGTGCTCAACAATCCCCCGTTCCACTCCCACCAGGCGACGACCGACGCGACGGCCTGGCGGATGTTCTCCGGGGCGCGGCGCGCGCTGCGGCCGGGCGGCGAGCTGTGGGTGGTCGGCAACCGGCATCTCGCCTACCACGTGAAGCTGAAGCGGCTGTTCGGCAACAGTCAACTGGTGGCCAGCGACGCGAAGTTCGTGGTCCTGAAGGCCGTGAAGAGGTAGCGCGACTCAGCACGCGGCTCAGACCGGCCGGCAACCGGCGAATGGATCACTTGAGGCTGCGGCTGGTTGGTCGGCCATCCCGGCGATAGCGGCTGCGTGTCTGCCAGGTCAGCGTGCGAAGTGTGTCGAGGGTAGCGGCGAGGTAGAGGTAGAGGTCTACGACCCCTGCCGTTTCTCTCGGTGCAGCGCTGAAGCTTGGCGTAGCCGTTCACCCACGAATGCGGGCGCTCGACGGGTCAGCGCCTGCCGGCCTGGATCGGGGCGGGCACACCCTTGCGGGCGATCTCGGCAGTGAACCCCGACTGGGCTGTCAACGCACGGGACTTGATGCTGTCGTAGCCCCGGTCGAGGTGGACGTTCCCGGTGTCCGGCAGGGTGCCGACCTGCTCCTGCGCGGCGTCCAGAGTCAGTCCGAGCGGGGGCGAGTCATGGCTATCGGCCCCCTCGGAGATGATCCCCAACGGAACGCCGCGGGCGTCGCAGGCGGCGGAGCGCTTCAGCCCTGCTTGCCCCGGTCGACCGGGGCGAGAGCGTGCGGCGCTTCGGAAATCCCCTGCCGGGACCGCTCTTTGAGGCGTCGGCGGATGGTGCGGTCCGGGCATCCGGGCGTGGAGATCCGCTCGTAGCCGGAACCATGGACCAGCGCGGGCACGGCCGTCCTTCGTGATCACTGAGCGTAGAGATGACGAGCGTGAGGTACGCGCAGGGCGGCGGGTCGACCGACCCCGAGCTCAGGGCAGGTTCACCACGGGAGGTTCCCGGACCGGTCGATGAACTGTCCCGTCGGCCCGTCCGGGCCGATCGTCGCGAGGGTCACGATGGACTCCGCGCCGTCGGCGACGCTGTGTCCGAGGCCGCCGGTGAAGTCGGTCGCGGTCTGCCCGGGGTCTGCGGCGTTGACCTTCACGTCCTTCAGTTCCTTGGCGTACTGCGTCGTGAGCATCGTGACCGCGGCCTTCGAGGCGCAGTAGAGGGGCAGGGCGTACTGCGACTCGATCCGCGCCGGGTCCTGGGTCATGCCGAAGGAGCCCATCCCGCTGGACACGTTGACGATGACGGGGTTCGGCGACTGGCGCAGCAGCGGGAGGAAGGCGTGCGTGACGCGCACGATCCCGACGACGTTCACGTCGAGCACGGAGCTCATGTCGGCCGCGGTGTACTCCTCGACGGGGCCGACCTTGCCGAGGACGCCGGCGTTGTTGACCAGGACGTCGATCGTTCCCTCATGCGCGGCGACATCCGCGGCCGCGGCCTGGACCGAAGCGTCGTCGGTCACGTCGATCTGGACGAACCGGGCACCGAGCGCCTTTGCCGCGGCCTCACCGCGCTCACGGTGGCGGGCACCGAGGAGGACGGTGTGCCCCGCCTCGACGAGACGGCGAGCGGTTTCAAGACCGAGGGACTTGTTGGCCCCGGTGATGAATGTGGTGGTCATGCTGGCTCCTCCTGGTCCGAACAGCACGGTCGTGCGCTGTTCACGCACTTCATGCTGGGTCCCCGGGAGGGTTGGCGGGAGCTACGAAACTTCCTGGTACGGCGCGTACCACCCTGCGGCCTGGTCCACCGGACGAGGCGGAACGCGGGCCTTCATCCCTGGGGAGACATCCTCTGGACCCCGATGGCCGCGAGGAATTCGAGTTTGCTGCGGGCGTCGGTGCCTGGCTGCGGCGTGTACACCACGAGGCGGAGGTTCGTGTCCTGGGTGTTGAGGATGTCGGAGTTCATGGCGATGTCTCCGACATCCGGGTGCTGGACGAGTTTGTGCGCACTCTGGTGACCGCCCACCGCTCGGCGGCTCCACAACTCGCGGAACCGTGGGCTGAGGTTCAGCCTCGATACCAACGCCGCGAGGTCGGGGTCGTCGGGGTACCGGCTCGTCGTCGCGCGCAGGTCGGCGACGAGGGACTCCTCGAACGCCGCCCGCTCGGCCGCCGTCTGCCGGACCCGGGGCAGCTCACCCAGGAACTGCCAGACCAGGACGTTGCGATCTCCCACGCCGCGGACCGTGGGATCGCCGAAGGTGGCCGCGAAAAGCGGGTTCCAGTGCAGCAACTGCCAGGTGGCGTCGTAGATCGCCAGCGGGTTGCCGGCGAGCTGGTCCACGATCCGGTACAGGCTCCCTGGAATCATTCGCGGAACCCGGCTCGGATCCGCTGCGTGACCGGCCATGCGCAAAAGGTGGGCATGCTCGTCGTCGGACAGGTGCAGGGCGCGAGCCAGGGCCGAGCAGACCTGCGCCGAGGGTGTCGCCACCCGTCCCTGCTCCAGCCGGACCACGTACTCGACCGAGATGCCGGCCAGCGTCGCCAGCTCCGCGCGTCGCAGACCGGGGACCCGACGGGGTGAGCCGTGTGCGAAGCCCACCGTCAGGGGGTCCAGCCGGTCCCGCCACGCCCGCAGCGCGGCACCGAGTTGATCCATGCACACCATCCTCCCGCACACCCCGCCCCGCTGGGTGGTACGCGCTGTACCACGAAGCCCCGTAGCTCCCGCCGACGCTCCCCGGGGCTCAGTGTCGAGTCGTGAACGGCGCACAACGACGCTGTTCGGAGCCAGGAGGAGCAAGCATGACCACCACGTCGAACCACTACGTCACCGTGTTGTGGGAAGCCCGGGCCAAACCCGGGAAGGAAGCCGCGATGAAGGCGTTCATGACAGCCGCCGTCACCGCATCACGCCACGACGCGGGCAACATCGACTACGACGCTCACCAGGTCGAGGGGCAACCGGGCACGTTCGTCATCTTCGAGCGCTGGGAGAGCCGCGAGGCCCTCGACGGCCACCTGCACGCACCCCGCATGCAGGACCTGGTGCCCCAACTGCTGGAACTGATGGACGGCGGCATCGAGGACGGGATCCGCTTCCTGCAGCCGTTCCGCCCGGCACGGTAGGCCGACCCGGAGCACGGCGGTCGTGATCGTCGTGCTCCGACGCCCAGCGGTTTCGAGCAGCACGACGGCGGCGCGGGCACGGCCGTCCTTCGTGATCACTGAGCGCAGATCTCCATGACCACGAGGACCCGTGCCTGCTCTGCGTCCTGTCCCACACCCGATGCCTATTGCCGGTCGTTCTCAGCAGCGGGCTTCAGCTCAGCACGCCGATGATCCGGGCCACCTCCCCCGCCATCGCCTCCCGCCCCACGCTCAGGTACTTGCGGGAGTCGACCGCCTCGGGGTGTTCGGCGAGGAACGCGCGGATCGCGCCGGTCATCGCGAGGTTGAGGGCCGTGCCCACGTTGACCTTGGTGATGCCGCCGGCGACGGCCGCGGTCAGTTCGTCGTCGGGGACTCCTGAGGAACCGTGCAGGACGAGGGGGACGTCCAGGGTGGCGGTGAGCCGCTTGAGGAGGTCGTGGTCGAGGGCAGCAGTACGGGTGGTCATGGCGTGCGAGCTGCCGATGGCCACGGCGAGCGCGTCCACGCCGGAGTCGGCGACGAAGGCGCGGGCCTGGGCCGGGTCAGTGCGGGCGCCGGGCGCGTGGGCGTCGAGGGGCGGCTCGCCCTTCTTGCCGCCGACCTCTCCCAACTCGGCCTCGATCCACAGCCCTTGGGCGTGCGCCCAGTCGGCGGCGGCGCGGGTCGCGGCGAGGTTCTCGGCGTAGGGCAGGCGGGCCGCGTCGTACATGACCGAGCTGAACCCGGCGCTGTGCGCCTGCCGCAGCAGGTCTTCGCTCTGGACGTGGTCGAGGTGCAACGCGACGGGTACGGCGGCCCGTTCGGCGGCGGCGACGGCCGCGCGGGCGAGCGGGAGGAGGCGGCCGTAGCGGAACTTGACGGCGTTCTCGCTGACTTGGAGGACGACGGGGGCGCCGGTGGACTCGGCGCCGGCGATGACGGCCTCGACGTGTTCCAGCGTGATGATGTTGAAGGCGGCGACGGCGGAGTGGGCGGTGGCGGCGCGGGTGACGAGCTCGCCGGTGGTGACGAGGGGCACGGCCTGTCCTTTCCTGTCCTGGAGTTCCGGGCTTCAGGGAGCCTGTCCTGGAGTTGGAGTACCGGGGCTTCAGGGGGCGAGGATCACCGAGCGGGTGAGGTGGCGCGGCCGGTCGGGGTCGAGGTCTCGGTACGCGGCGACGGCGACCGCCAGGCGCTGGGCGCGGACGAGTTCGGCGAGGGGGTCGAGACCGCCCTCGATCCACAACCCGCCGGTGGCGACCACCTGTTGGGCGAGTCCCTCGGGCGCCTCGCCGAGCATCCAGGTGGCGGTGCCGTGGGTGGTGATGCTGATCGGTCCGTGCCGGTACTCCATCGCCGGGTAGGCCTCGGTCCAGGACAGTGAGGCCTCCCGCATCTTGAGCCCGGCCTCGTTGGCGAGCCCGACGGTCCAGCCGCGACCGAGGAAGGTGAACTGCGTGCAGGCGACGAGTTGTTGGGGCAGTTCGGCGGCGAGTGCGGTGTGGGCGTCGGCGACCACGGCGTCGGTGTGCAGGCCCAGGTGGGCGCGGAGCAGGGTGACAGCGGTGGTCGCGAACCGGGTCTGCACGACGGACCGTTCGTCGGCGAAGTCGAGCACGACCACCTGGTCGGCGGCCGTCATGACGGGCGTGTGCGGGTCGGCGGTGATCGCGGTGGTGCGGGCCCGCCCCCTCAGCTCCCGCAGGAGTTCCAGCACTTCGGTGGTGGTGCCGGAGCGGGTGAGGGCGAGGACCCGGTCGTACGAGCGACCGTGCGGGAACTCCGAGGCGGCGAAGGCGTCGGTCTCGCCCTGGCCCGCCCCCTCGCGCAGGGCGGCGATGGCCTGGGCCATGAAGTACGAGGTGCCGCAGCCGACGATCGCGACCCGCTCCCCCGGCGCCGGCAGCGCGTCCCGATATCCCGGCGCCTCCAACGCGGCGCGTATCCAGCACTCCGGCTGGCTGTTCAGCTCGTCCTCGACATAGGTCATGCCGTACCCCTCCCCGTTGATGCTTGTTCCTGCAAGATATAGCGAGCTTTCGAGCACAATCAAGCAATTGAACCAAGGGAGCGTGCGCTAGGGTCGCGGAGAATCGAGGAACGGAGAGTGCGGATGTCGCGCGACGCCCGCTGGAAGACGCTGCTGGAGCTGCTCGTCGAGCGCGGCCGGCTGGACGTCGAGGAGGCGGCCGCCGACCTCGCGGTGTCGGCCGCCACGATCCGCCGTGACTTCGACCAACTCGCCGAGCAGCAGATGCTGGTGCGCACCCGGGGCGGCGCCGTCGTGCACGGGGTGTCGTACGAACTGCCGTTGCGCTACAAGACCGCCCGGCACGCCTCCGAGAAGCAGCGCATCGCCAAGGCGGTGGCCGAACTCGTCGCGCCCGGCGAGGCGGTGGGCCTGACCGGCGGTACGACGACCACGGAGGTGGCCCGCGCCCTGGCCGTGCGCAGCGACCTCACCTCCGGAACGCCGGCGCTGACCATCGTGACCAACGCGCTCAACATCGCCAACGAGCTTGCCGTACGGCCCCAGTTCAAGATCGTGCTGACCGGCGGGGTCGCGCGCCCGCAGTCGTACGAACTCGTCGGACCGCTCGCCGACGGGGTGCTCTCGCAGATCACCGTCGATGTCGCGGTGCTCGGTGTGGTGGCCTTCGACGTGACGCACGGCGCGGCGGCCCACGACGAGGCGGAGGCCGCGATCAACCGGCTGCTGTGCGAGCACGCCGAGCGCGTGATCGTCGCGGCCGACTCCAGCAAGCTCGGCCAGCGGGCGTTCGCCCGGATCTGCTCGGCCGAGTCGGTGAACACGCTGGTGACGGATGCAGGGGTGGGGGCGGACATGGTGCGGCGGTTCGAGGAGGCAGGGGTGCGGGTCGTCGCCGTGTGACGGCAGAGCCGCGCCGGGCCGCCCCAGACACCCGGTCAGCGTTTAGTCAGGACTTCGAAGCGCAGGTGGGTGATGTCCGGCGACTCGCGCGTCCAGAGCCTGCGGAGTTCGACGGGACCGCCGAGGTGGTCGAAGAGCCGCTTGCCCGCGCCCAGCAGCACGGGGACGAGCATGATGTGCACCTCGTCCAACAGACCGGCGTTCAGGGCGTGTTGGGCAACGCTCGCACCGTGGACCCCGACGTCGCCGCCGGCGGCGGTCTCCTTGGCGCAGGCCACCGCGGACTCGATGCCGTCGGTGACGAAGGTGAACACGTCGGGGGCGACGACGTCCGCCGGATCGGGGGCGCTGTGGGTGAGCACGACACAGGGGACCTTCCCCACGGGCCCTCCGTCGCCCCAGCCTCCGTCGCCTTCGCACACGTCGTAGGAATGCCGACCCATGAGGACCGCGCCGACGCCGTCGGCCATCTCGGCGAGGACCCGGGCGTCGGTGTCGTCCATTTCCTGGACCCATCGGTGCAGGCGTTCGCCGCCGACGCCCAGGGGGTTGGCGCGGGTGTCGTCCGGGGCGGTGATGAAGCCGTCCAGGGACATGGACATTCCTGAGATCACTTTGTCAGTCATGTCAGGTAGACCTTCCGCGCCGCCCGAACTCATCGGTCGTCGCGGTGCCCACTCCATGCCGGACGGCGAGATGCGGGACGCCGAAGGTCGACGTCCCGCACCGCCGTACCGGTTGCGGTCCGTCAGCCGAAGACCTTGACGGCCTGGTAGTACGTCCACGCCGTGCTGTTGCAGGTGGTCGCTGTGGCACCGCTGTAGCCGGTGCACACGCGCTTGAGGTCTTCGTAGAAGGCGCTGTCGAGCCGCGACTTGTTGGCGCTGAAGGCGTTCGCGGCCTTGTAGTTGCGGTAGCCGAAGTCGTGGCGGGCGCAGGAGGTGGCGAAGGGGAAGCCGAAGGGGTTGTCCGGCGAGTCGGAGCAGTAGTCGGTGGACCAGTCGAACTCGTAGGCGGACCAGGCGGTTTGGTTGGCGCGGGCCGCGGCCCAGAGGTTGTGGCTCGACGCGCTGGTCTGGGTCCAGCTCGAAAGGACCTGGGGCTTGTCGGCGGGGGCGGCGGTGGCGGCTGTCGCGGTGGCGACGATGGCTGCCAGAGCCAGAGTCGAGGCGGCGAGACCGGTGGCGAGTCTGCGGTGCATCCAACACCTCCATGAGACCGCGATCCGCCCGTCGGATCGCAGGTCCATGACAAGATGATTTACACGTCGACCATGCCTTCACACCGCATGTGCCCCAATGACCCGTTAACTCTCGGATATACCAGGAGTTCGGGACATGAACCCCATGGGAGAAACCAGCAGAGGGGACACCCAACACCCCTGCTGCCGACCGGAGTTCACGTTCTCAGGACGGTCTCAGGACGGGGTGAGGGGCAGGTCGTCCGTGAAGGCGTTGACCGGTTGGGCGATGGGCCGGGTGCCGTGGACGTCGAGGGCCGCCGCCGCGGTTCGCGTGCCGAGCGCACCCTGGGTGTGCCAGGTTCCGGTGACGGCCAGCCAGGTGTTGGCGGGCGGGGCCGGGGTGCCGTACATGTGGACCTTGACGGTCTGGGCGTCCGCCGCGCAGCAGGTGAAGATGATCCGGGTCAGGTCCCAGCCGCCGCCCCGGACCGGCGTCGCGAACCCGGTCATCTCGACGCTGCGCCCCTTGATGGCCAGCGCCTTGTCCTGCTGGACCCGGGTGGTGAAGTCCGTGAGGGTCATCGGCAGCGGTGAGGTCGCGGGCAGTGCGGCGAACCCCTTCTGCTGTTTGACGGCCTCGCTGCCCGCGTGGGAGGCCGTGTAGGCACCGAGGGCGGGTGGGGCGTAGAAGAGGAGGCTGAGCGCGGGGAGGAAGAGCAGCCAGGCGATGCGGGGGGCGGTGGAGTGGTCGTGTCCATGGCCGTGGTCGTCGGCATGGTCGTGGTCGTGGGCCTCCGCGTCGCCGCGGTCGCGGTCGAACGCCGCGTGGGCCAGGCCCAGTAGCAGGAGGAGGGCGCCGGAGATGATCAGGAGCGGGCGCAGGCCCTCCTTGACGTAGCGCAGGTAGAGGTCGGTGAAGAGGGCGGTGTGCAGGAGGCCCAGGCCGGTCAGGACCAGGAGCAGTACTTGGGCGGTGCGCTTCACAGCAGGGCGCCTCCGATCAGGACGCTGGCGGCCACGGCCACGACGGTGGTCGCGGTGGAGAAACGCACCGCGAACGCCCGGCCGAAGGTGCCCGCCTGAAGGGCGATCAGCTTCAGGTCGACCATCGGGCCCACGACCATGAAGGCCAGCCGCGCGGTGGGCGAGAACCCGGTGAGCGAGGCGGCGACGAAGGCGTCGGCCTCGGAGCAGACCGCGAGGACGACGGCGAGTGCGGCGAGGAAGAGCACGGACAGCCAGGGCGAGCCGGAGAAGGTGTCGAGGACGGAGCGCGGGACGGTCACGTTGAAGGTGGCCGCGGCCATGGCGCCCAGCACGAGGAAACCGCCGGCGTGCAGGAAGTCGTGCTGGAAACCGAGCCGGAACTCCGTGAAGCGGCTCTGCCCCGACTGGTGTCCGGTGTGCCGTACGACCGGACGCAGCCACTCCTCGCGACCGAGCCAGAGCCAGAGCCAGCCCATGACGGCGGCGGTGGCGAGCGAGGCGAGGAGCCGGGCCAGCACCATGGCGGGGCTGGCCGGGAAGGCGACGGCGGTGGCGGTCAGCACGATCGGGTTGATCGCGGGTGCCGAGAGCAGGAAGGCGAAGGCGGCGGCCGGGGTGACGCCCCGGCGGATCAGGCTGTTCGCGACCGGCACGGACGCGCATTCGCAGCCCGGCAGGACCACGCCCGCGATGCCCGCGACGGGGACGGCGAGCGCGGCCCGCTTGGGCAGCACCTTGGTGAACAGGTCGGCCGGGACGAAGGCGTTGATGGCCCCGGACAGGGCGGTGCCCAGGAGGAGGAAGGGCAGGGCCTGCACGGTGATGGCCAGGCAGACGGTGCGCCAGGCCGCCACGGCGGGGTCGTTCAGCCACGGCGTGCCCGACAGCACGAGGGCCGCCGCCGCCAGGCCGAGCGCGATGACGAGCGCCGTGGTCGGCGGGGGTCTGCGGAGGACGCGGCGCCGTCGCTCGGGTGGGCGGACGGCGGCCGGGAGCACCGTCTCCGTCACATCAAGCAGCTCATCCGTTTTTGGCATTTTTGCTCCGAATGTCTGATGTTGTGACAGAACATAGCGAGGAGTACGGCCGCCGCCGCGCCCACACGCCGTTCTAGTGCGCCCGGACCCTCGCCAGCACGTCACGGATCAGGTCGGCGCTGATCGTGAAGTGGCCCCGGGCGATCTCCTCGGCGCGCTCGGGCTCGCCCGCCGCGATGGCCTCGTACAGGGCCTTGTGGTCCTCGCCGCCCTGGTGGAAGTGGGCCTGCTCGCCCTTGCCCCAGGGTTCGACCGGGAAGCCGAGGCTGATCCGGGCGAGCAGGTCCTGGCTGAGCATGACGATCTGCGGGTTGCCGGTGGCGGCGCGGACGGCCTGGTGGAAGGCGCTGTCCGCGGTGTGTGCGTCGCGCTGGGTGTTCGCGGAGAGGTACGCGGACAGGGCGTCCCGCATGGGTTGCAGGTCTTTGGCGTTACGGCGCCGGGCCGCCGTCGCGGCGACCATGCCCTCGACCAGGCCGCGCAGGTCGAAGAGTTGCTCGAACTCCTCCCAGCGGGGCAGCAGGGTGTGCCGGACGGCGGCCGCCGTCGACTCGGTCCAGCTGTCGCGGACGTAGGTCCCGCCGTTGCGGCCGCGGCGGATCTCGACGACGCCGACGGCCTGGAGGCGGGCGACCGCCTCGCGCACGGTGGGGCGACTGACCCGCAGCAGCCTGGTGAGTTCACGCTCGGCGGGCAGCCGTTCGCCGGGCAGGAAGTCGCCGACGGCGATCGCGGTGAGCAGCCGGTCGGACACCTCGTCGACCGCCGAGGCCACCCGCACCGGGCGCAGCGCGGAGGTCGGGGAGCCGCCGAGGAGGACGCGGTCGAGCACGCGGGAGAACTCGTCCCCCGCTTCGGATGCCTCAGGTACGGATGTCAGCTGTCCTCCCCCTTCAGTGCCGCTTCTGTAAACGCGGGCGGGCCACGTGAACTCGCCGTTACGTCTTGCCCAGTCCCCGCTAAAAGGTCTTGTGCGCTGACCTTTTACCCAATCACTATCGCAGCCATCCGTCCCACCCTTTTTCGTCCCGGCCTTCGTCTCAGCTCCTCGTCCCGTCCGACGACCGGCCGCGATCCCGCCTGTTCAACGGCCTGCCTGGGAGGCATCCGCGTGGCGATCCCCGAACCGAACCACACCGGCACCGTCGACTTCAACGGCCGGTCCACCTGGTACCGGATCACGGGCGAACCCGGCAGGACCCCCCTGGTCGTCCTGCACGGCGGACCCGGCGCCGGTCACAACTACACGCTCAGCATCGCGGGCATCGCCGAGCAGGGCCGCCCGGTGGTGCACTACGACCAGGTCGGCACCGGGCTGTCCACCCATCTGCCCGACGAGGGCGCGGACTTCTGGACCGTCCAGCTCTTCCTCGACGAACTCGACAACCTCCTCAAGGCGTTGGGCATCGCCGACGCCTATCACCTCCTCGGCCAGTCCTGGGGCGGCATGCTCGCCGCGGAGCACGCCGTACGCCGGCCGGCCGGGCTGCGCGGTCTGGTCATCGCCAACTCCCCCGCGTCCATGGAGCTGTGGCTGGCGGCGGCGGCCGAACTGCGTGGCCAACTTCCGCCCGAGGTCCAGCGCACCCTGCTCGCCCACGAGGCCGCCGGGACCACCGACCACCCGGACTACCTCGCCGCCGAGCAGGTCTTCAACGAGCGCCATGTGTGCCGGCTGACCCCCAACCCGCCCGAGGTGCAGGCGACTTGGGAGAACATCGCGGCCGACCCGACCGTCTACCACACGATGAACGGGCCGAACGAGTTCCATGTCGTCGGCACCATGAAGGACTGGTCCGTGATCGACCGGCTGCATCTGGTCAAGGCACCGACCCTGCTGGTGTCCGGCCGGTACGACGAGGCGACTCCCGAGACGCTGCGCCCGTTCGCCGACCACATCCCCGACGTGCGCTGGCACATGTTCGAGCGCTCCAGCCACATGCCGCACGTCGAGGAGGAAGAGCTCTACCTCCGGGTCGTGGGCACGTTCCTCGACTCCACCGACTGATCCACCGGCGGATCCCTCGACCGGCCCCTCGACCGATCCGCCGCCTGATTCTCCGGCCGACCCAACAGCCGTTCCCCCGACGGGAGTTCCCTGGATGTCCCGCACCACGAGACGAGGCGCGTTCGCCGCCGCCACCGTCGCCCTCGCCCTGACCACCGCCGCCTGTTCGTCCTCCGGCAGCGGCTCCTCCGACCCGGCCACGTCCACGTCCTCGTCGGCGTCCGGCTCCTCCGCGTTCCAGCCGCAGCACAAGGGCGGGACGCTGAAGCTCGTCGCCCACGCGGCCGCCGGCAGCCTTGATCCGCAGGTCAACTACACGTTGCAGTACTGGCAGTTGTACCAGTCGATGTACGACGGGCTGCTCTCCTTCAAGAAGGTCGGCGGCCAGGAGTCGTTCACGGTCGTGCCGGACCTCGCCGTGGCGCTGCCGAAGGTCACCAACGGCGGCAAGACGTACACCTTCACGCTCCGCAAGGGCATCAGCTTCTCCAACGGCAAGGCGCTGACCACCGATGACGTGGTGGCGTCGTTCCAACGCATCTTCAAGGTCTCCAGCCCCACCGCCGGCACCTTCTACAACGGCATCGTCGGCGCCACCACCTGCTTGAAGACGCCCGCGTCCTGCACGCTCAAGGGCGGGGTGACCGGCGACGCGAAGGCGAACACGGTCACCATCAACCTGACGGCACCGGACTCGGAGTTCCCGTACAAACTGGCCGTCCCGCACGCCAGCATCGTGCCGAAGGACTCGCCGACGAAGGACGCGGGCACCAAGCCGCTGCCGACGACCGGCCCGTACACGGCGGCCTCCTACGACCCGAACCGCGCGCTGAAGCTGGTGCGCAACCCGCACTTCAAGGAGTGGTCGCGAGAGGCCGAACCGCAGGGGTACCCGGACCAGATCGACTACACCTTCGGGCAGACCGTCGAATCCGAGGTCACCGCCGTGGAGAACGGCCAGGCGGACTGGATGTTCGACCCGCCGCCCGCCGACCGGCTCAACGAGATCGGCACCAAGTACACGTCCCAGGCCCATGTGAACCCGCTGACCGCGTTCTACTACACGACGCTGAACGTCAACATGGCCCCGTTCAACAACAAGTTGGCGCGCCAGGCCATCAACTACGCCGTCGACCGGTCCGCCGTGGTGCGGCTGTACGGCGGCACCAACCTCGCCTCCCCCGCGTGCACGATCCTGCCGCCGGGCTTCCCCGGGCACGTCGACTCGTGCGACTACACCAAGGGCGGCGGCACGACCTGGAAGGCCGCCGACCTCGCCAAGGCCAAGGCGCTGGTGAAGCAGTCCGGTACGGCGGGGCAGGCGGTCGGCATCGTCGTGCAGGACGACGACGTCAACAAGTCGATCGGGCAGTACCTGCAGAGCCTGCTCACCCAGCTCGGCTACAAGGCGACGCTGAAGCCGCTGTCGGCGAACATCCAGTTCACCTACATCCAGAACACGAAGAACAAGGTCCAACTCGCCCTGACGTCCTGGTACCAGGACTATCCGGCGGCCTCGGACTTCCTCAACGTGCTGCTGTCCTGCGCCGCTTACCACCCCGGCAGCGACTCCAGCATCAACATCTCGGGCTTCTGCGACCAGGGCATCGACGCCAAGATGCAGACCGCGCTGAAGACCGCGCAGACCGACCCGACGGCGGCGAACAAGCAGTGGGGCGCGATCGACCAGGCGATCATGCAGCAGTCGCCGGTCGTCCCGCTCATCAACCCGAAGATCATCGACTTCACGTCGAAGCGCCTGGGCAACTACCGGTTCAGCAAGCAGTTCTACATGCTCGTGGGCCAGACGTGGGTCAAGTGAGCACCGCCGTACCCGAGTTGGCCATCGCGGAGGTCCGGCGCTCACCGGGCCCCTGGCGGACGGCCGGCGCCGACCTCCTGCACAACAGGTCGGCGCTGGCCGCGGCCGTCGTCCTCTTCCTCGTCGTCCTGGCGACCCTGTGCGCGCCGCTGTACGCCCACCACATCGCCCACACCGACCCCTTCCAGTCCCACGTCTCCGGCACCACGGTCGTCGGCGGCAGGACCGTGCCGGTGCTCACCCCGAGCAGCACCGGCCTCGGCCTCGGCGTCACCCCGATCGGGCCGACCTGGGACCCCGCCCACTATTTCCTCGGCGCCGACAACCAGGGCCGCGACGTCATGGCCCGCCTGCTCTACGGCGGCCGGACGAGCCTGTTCATCGGGTTCACCGCGGCGCTGCTCACCTGCGCCCTCGGTACGGTCGTCGGAGTCGTCGCCGGGTACGCGGGCGGCGCAGTGGACGCCGTCATCTCCCGTGTCCTGGACGTCATTTGGGCGTTCCCGGTGTACCTGCTGGCGATCTGCCTCTCGGTCGTTCTCCTAACCGACGGGCTGCATCTCGGGCCGCTCACGGTGGAGGCGGGAAGTCTCTGGCTGCCGATCGCGATCATCGCGGCGATCTATGTGCCGTACATCGCAAGGCCGTTGCGCGGTCAGGTGCTGGTGCTGCGCAACAAGGAGTACATCCAGGCGGCCATCGGGTCCGGGGCGCCGACCGTGCGCATCCTGCGCCGCGAGGTCCTGCCGAACGTGCTGCCCACGGCGATCGTGTTCGTACCGCTGATGACCGCGCTGGCCATGCTGACCGAGTCGGCGCTGTCCTTCCTGTCCGTCGGTGTCCAGCCGCCGGACGCCAGTTGGGGCACGATCATCGAGGACGGACTCGGGCTGCTCTACACCCGGCCCGCCGTGACGATCGCGCCCGGCCTGCTGATCGCGCTGACCACGGCGGCGCTCAACGTCCTCGGCGACGGGGTGCGGGACGCGCTCGACCCGGGCGCCCGGCTGCGCGGAGGGGTGTGAATCTGATGCTCCGGTTCATCGTGAAGCGCTTCGCGTCCGCTCTGCTGGTGATGTTCGCGATCAGTGTGCTGGTCTTCCTGATCTTCTTCGCCACACCGGGAGTCGACCCCGCCGCCCGTATCGCCGGGCGCAATGCCGACCCGGCCACGCTCGCCCAGGTGCGGCACTCCTTCGGCCTCGACCGCCCGATGCCCATCCGCTACTTGCTGATGATGCGTCACCTGCTGATCGACCGCGACCTGGAGTCGTTCGTCAACCGCGGCTCCCGCGTCATCCCGCAGATCGTGCAGGCCACCCCGGTGACCCTGTCGCTCGTCATCGGCGCCGCGCTGATCTGGATGACGGCGGGCATCGTCATGGGCACCGCCGCGGCGGCCCTGCGCGGCAAGGCGGCCGACCCGCTGATCATGCTCGTCGGCGTGGTCGGGGTCTCGCTGCCTGCCTACTGGCTCGGCGAGGTCGTCAACCTCATCACCCAGAAACAGCTGCACAGTTCGGTCTTCTCCTGGGTACCGCCACCGGGCTACGTCGACCTCAGCCACGACCCCGGCCAGTGGGCCCTGCACCTGCTCTTCCCCTGGCTGACCCTCGCGCTGCTGTATGCCGGGATCTACGCCCGGCTGCTGCGCGGCGAGGTCGTCACCGCGCTGACCGAGGACTACGTCCGCACCGCGCGGGCCAAGGGCCTCTCCGAGCGGCGCATCCTGATCCGGCACGCCCTGCGCTGCTCCCTGATCCCGATCGTGTCGCTGTTCGGCCTGGACTTCGGCGCGCTCGTGGGCGGCGCCGCACTGCTCACCGAGGTGGTCTTCGGCCTCCCCGGCATCGGCAAGCTCACCTTCGACGCCCTGCAGAACCTGGACCTGCCCGTGATCATGGGGACCGTCCTGTACGCGGCGTTCTTCGTGGTCCTCGCCAACGCGCTGGTGGACATCCTGTACGCCCGACTCGACCCGAGGGCCCGCCATGTCTGACCAACCTCTGCTGGACGTACGCGACTTGAGGGTGTCCTTCCGCACCCGCCGAGGCTCCGTCACCGTCGTCGACGGCCTGTCCTTCTCGGTGTCCCCCGGCGAAATCCTGGGCGTCGTCGGCGAGTCGGGCTCGGGCAAGAGCGTCTCGATGCTCGCCGTGCTCCGCCTGCTGACCAGTCCGAACGTGACCGTCGAAGGCGAAGTCAGCTTCCGTGGCCGGGACTTGCTCACCCTTCCCGACAAGGAGATGCGGGCGGTGCGGGGCCGGGAGATCGCCATGGTCTTCCAGGACCCGATGACCGCGCTGACCCCCGTGTACACCGTGGGCTGGCAGATCGCCGAGCAGATCCGGGCGCACGAGAAGGTGTCCCGCAAGGAGGCCCACGCGCGTGCCGTCCGTCTGCTCTCCGACGTCGGCATCCCCGACGCGGCCTCGCGCGCGAACGCCTACCCGCACGAGTTCTCCGGCGGCATGCGCCAGCGCGCGGTCATCGCGATGGCCCTCTCCTGCGGCCCCGCACTGCTGATCGCCGACGAACCGACCACGGCGCTGGACGTCACCGTCCAGGCCCAGATCCTCGACCTGATGCGGGAGTTGAACACGCGGGGCTCGGCCGTCGTCCTCATCACGCACGACATGGGCGTCATCTCACAGATCGCCGACCGGGTCCTCGTCATGTACGGCGGCCGGGCGGCCGAGGAGGGCCCGCGCCGGGCGGTGTTCCACGGACCGCGGCACCCGTACACCTGGGGGCTGCTGGACTCGGTGCCCCGCGTGGGCGGGCCGCGGCTGCGTCGGCTGCCCACCATCGCGGGGATGCCGGTGGCGCCGGGGAGCCTGCCGGAGGGGTGCGCGTTCGCGCCTCGGTGCCGGTTGCGGCACGAACGGTGCGAGGAGCGGCCCCTGTTGTCGACGAACACCGGTGACAGCGCACACCGCGACGCCTGCTGGCTGCCCGGCGACGACCGCGCCTCGCTGCGCCTGACCTCACGCGCGACGGCGACGGACGTACCGGACATGGAACGAGAGGCGACACCGTGACCGCGCAGGAGATCACGACGGAGGGCGACGGCAAGGTGCTGTTGCGCGCCACGGACGTCACCAAGCACTACCCCCTGCGCGCGGACGGACTCTCCCCGCGTCGCAGAGTGCTGCGGGCCGTGGACGGTGTGTCGTTGGAGGTGCGCGCCGGTGAGACGCTCGGCATCGTCGGCGAGTCGGGCTGCGGCAAGTCCACGCTCGGCCGCTGTCTGGTCCGGCTCACCGAACTCACCGGCGGCCGGGTCGAGTTCGACGGCCGGGACATCAGCAGCCTGTCCACGCGACGGCTGCGTCCCGTACGTCCGGGCATGCAACTGGTGTTCCAGGACCCGCAGGCCTCGCTCAACCCCCGCCGTCGCGCCGGGGACATCGTGGCGGAGCCACTGCTCGTGCACCGCTACGGCGACGGGGCCGCCGTGCGCCGTCGGGTCGCCGAACTCTTCGACGTCGTAGGACTGGCGGCGGCCCATCTGGACCGGTATCCGCACGAGTTCTCCGGCGGGCAGCGTCAACGCATCGGTATCGCCCGGGCGTTGGCGACGAACCCGAAGCTGATCGTCGCGGACGAGCCGGTGTCCGCGCTCGACGTGTCGATCCAGGCGCAGGTGTTGAACCTGTTCGCCGATCTGCAGGAGGAGTTCGCGCTCACCTACGTGTTCATCGCGCACGACCTCGGGGTGGTCCGTCATGTGTCGGACCGGATCGCGGTCATGTATCTCGGCGAGATCGTCGAACTCGCCGAGACCGAGGCCCTGTACAAGGAGCCCGCGCATCCCTATACGCAGGCGCTGCTGTCGGCGGTCCCGGACATCGACGACGGCACACTCACCGATGAGGTCCCCCGGGAGCGGATCGTGCTCACCGGCGAGGTGCCGAACCCGGTGGACAAGCCGACGGGGTGCCCGTTCCGGACCCGGTGCCCCTACGCGCGTGAGCGCTGCGCCACGGAACGACCCCGGCTGACTGTGACGGCCTCCGGTCGTCACACCGCCTGCCACTTCCCCTTGATCGACTGAGGGTACGAAGGGCGGACCCTGCATGATGGCCCGTATGCACCTCCGCATCGACGCCGTCGACCTGCCCGGCCGCACCTTCCCCGCCCCCGCCGACAAGCCCGTCGCGACGTACGACGACGTCCACGTCGCCGTGCAGCGCCGGGACCGGCCGGCCGAACTCCTCGACCCACAGCCGGGAGACGCCGCGTCCGCGACCTGGACGCTGGAGTGCACGGCGGAGGCCACGCCGGACGGCATCGTGGTCACGGGCCCCTATGTGCAGCACCGGATGGGTCTGCGGTTCGTCTATCTGTCGTGGGGGACGGTCGATGCGGCCGGTCTCTTCACGATGTTCCGGCGCGCCAAGCTCATGCTCGACTCCGTGCCCGAGGACGTCCTGGCCGCCGCCGCGCCCGACGGTCTGCTGGTCGGCCGGCTCGGTCTGACCGACGCGAACGGCGGCCCCCTGTGCGCGCGGGTCGATCCCCCGCACATCACCTGGACCGCCGCCGCCCTCTAGCTCTCGGTCAGGACGCCGAGTCCTTCTTGTTGGTCGCCGCCCGGTACGCCTGGGTCGGGGTCATCGGGACGCCGTTGAGGCTGACCGTCTTGTAGGTGCTGACCTTGGCGCAGGACTTCGACTGGTCGGCGGTCGAGGCCTGGGCGTTGGAGGTGGCCGCCTTGGTGTCGGCGGGGGCCGGGGACGAGGTGGAGCCGGGGTACGCCGTGCCGCTGGGCCAGTCCGTGCCGATCACCAGGGTCAGGCCGGTGCCGGTGCCCTGCTTGAGGTGCGAGGAGCCGAGGCCGATCGCCTTCGCCACCGTCTGGGCCTCGGCCTTCTGTCCGGTGCCGTAGGTGAGCGTGCTCGTGGTCGCGCTGACGGAGGCGTTGCCCGTGGTGGTGTCGGAGCTGAAGCCGCCGTCTATCAAGGAGGTGGCGACCGTGGAGGCACGCCCGCTGATGCTGGTGCCGTTCTCCACCGTCACGGCGATCTGGGCGGCGGGTACGGCGACCGCCGTGGCCGTCGCGGTGGCCGCCGCGGACTTCTTGCCGGAGGAGTTGGTGAGCGACTGGTCGTTGGCGATGGTCGCGAACAGGCTCTTCGCCGCGGTGGCGGGCACGACCCGGTCGGCGTTGTTCGGGTCGGCGCCGGTCTGCATCGTGGTGAACGTCATGCGCTTCGTGGGGACCTTGTCCAGGTCCGTGGCGAGCCCGATGAGTTTCTTGACGGTGCCGAGGCCCGTGTCCACGGTGAGCGCCTTGGTGGCGGCGTCGGCCAGGTTGTAGACCGCCGTGGGGTCGGTGAGCGTGCCGGCGCTCTTGAACTTGCGGATCATCGCGCTCAGGAACAGGTGCTGGGAGACCGTACGGCCCAGGTCGCTGCCGTCGCCGAAGCCGTGCCGGGAGCGGACGAACTCGAGCGCCGCGTTGCCCTTGAGGGTGTGGGTGCCCTTGGCGAGCTTCAGGTGCGAGTAGGTGTCGTAGACGTCGGCATCGACGCACACCGAGACGCCGCCGACCGCGTCGGACATCTTCACCACGCCGGAGAAGTCCATCTGCACGAAGTGGTCGATGGTGATACCGGTGAGCGCGTGCACGGTCTTGACCTGGCACTCCTGGCCGTACTGCAGCGCGCTGTTGATCTGGCCGTAGTAGCCGGGTGTCGACTGGCTGCTGTCCGGGTCCTTGCAGGCGGGGACGTTGGTCATGGTGTCGCGCGGGATGCTCATCACGGTGGCGTTGGAGCGGTCGGCGGAGATGTGCACCACCATCTCCACGTCCGCGTTGCCGTTGCCGGTCTGCACGCCGGTCGCCGAGCAGCCGCCGCCGAGCTTGCAGTCGGTCGCGCTGCTCCGGGCGTCGCTGCCCATCACCAGGAGGTTGATCGGCGTACGGCCGAAGGCGTCGGCCTTCTCCTTGCCGCCCGCGCCGTCGTCGATCGCGACGCTGTTGATGTTGCCGTTCAGGTGCTCGTAGAACCACCAGCCGACGCCGGCGGTCGCCATGATCAGCACCGACAGGGATATCGCGCTGATCTTCAACACCCGCTTGCCGCCCCGGGTCTGCTTGACGCGGCGGCGCGAGGCGGTGCGACCGCGCGCGCGGGATCCGCCGCGCGGGGTCTGCCGGGCCGCGGCGCGGGCGGCGGCCCGGCCGCCGGTGGGCAGCGGTTCGTCGGCCTCACCCGCACGTGGCCTGGGCACACCTCGTGTGCGGCTGCGCGTGGCGTGTCCCACGGGGCCGTCCCCGAGGTCGGTCATCTGGCACTCCCACATAACGGTCGGGCCGTTCAGGCCGTCGGTGCTGCGGCCAGGGGCGCGCGGCCGTGTCGGGCGAGGCGGGGTTCCCGTCTCTCTTGCGTGGTTGCGCAATATAACAATCTCAGATGAGAACCCTGTAGGGCCTTTCTCATTTACGGGATATCCTTTTACGTCAAACTCGGTCAACTGATCGGAATCCGTGCGGTGGTGATGGTCATCGGGGTACCGGTCACGGCGATGAGGTAGAAGCGGGGATGCGACCCGCCCGGCGCCCGCCGGACACCGCCGGGCGGCTTCACTACGTACGTCGCGGAGGCGTGCGGGGCGAGGGACGCCGGGCCTCCGGAGGCGGTCCACCAGTCGGAGGCGCCCTGTCCGAGGCGGCTGGCGAAGTGGGGAGTGAGCCGGGTGCCGGTGATGTTGACGACCCGGACCACGAGCCGCGTGATGTCCCGGTGTCCGGCCCGCTCCGTGAAGCTCGGTGTGACATTCATCCGCAGCGGCGGCGCACTGGCCGCGGCGACCGTCGCGCACAGCACGGCGGGCGTGACGAGCGCCACCGCGAGGATGCCCTTGGCCCGGTGTCCGGTCACGTGCGGGATGCGGGGCTGCCAGGCCGAGGCGAGCGCGGAGGCGGGGACGGTGGCGGCCGCCGCGAGCCACAGCGGGGTCATCATCAGGAAGTAGCCGTCCTGGGACCGGGTGGCGAGATAGAAGCTCAGCCAGGGCAGCACGGTGAGCGCCGGGCCGAGCCGTCGTACGAAGAGCAGCGTGGCGGCGAGCAGGCCGAACAGGAGCAGGATGCTGCCGTAGGAGTAGTAGTCGAGGTGCCTGCTGCCCGCGGTGAAGTAGTACGAGATCCCCATGAGGCCCTGGCCGTGCAGGATCGCCTTCTGGGTGAGCGGGAGCAGCAGGCCGTGCAGCCAGGTGTGGAAGTCCTGGGTGGCGAAGTAGGCGTTGATCGCGGCCCAGGTGAGGGCGGCGGTGCCGGTGTAGCGGGCGACCACGCCTAGGGCGAGCCGGGGGCCGAGGTCGCCGCGTCGGACGGCGTAGAGGCCGATGAGGAGGAACGGCGTGAGGAACCAGGCGAGTTGCTGGGTGGCGCAGGCCGCGCCGAGGCAGAGGGCCTGGACCACTCCGGGGAGTCCGAGCCGGCCGCCTGCTCCGGTGTCGGGCCAGCGGACCACCACCGGGATGAGGAGCGCCAGGGCGAGGACGGCGGGGTAGCCGGAGTAGGCGTAGCCGGGCAGGAAGCCGAAGCCGAGGCACACGGCGGTGGCGCCGGACCGCCAGGGGACCGGGAGCCGCCACCACAGCAGGACGGCGCCCCCGAGCAGCGCGCCGGTGGTGACGAGGGTGGCGGCGGCCGTCGAGTGGACCACGGCGTGGACGGGGGCGGCGAGCAGCGCGGTCAGGGGCGGATAGCCGTAGGTGTAGTCGGCGCCGCCCGACATGGTCTTGGTGATGCCGACCGCGGAACGGTCGAACAGCCACGGCCAGGGCTGGCCGTAGACGGGGTGTCCGCGCAGGATCTCGTGGGCGGCCTGCGCGGTGAGGACGCCCTCGTCGGTGCCGGCGTGGTTGAGCCAGTAGCCGCAGAGCACCAGCACGACGGCGAGCAGCAGGACGCCCGCGTCCACCCGGATCAGGGTGCGCCGGGTGCGTGCGGTGAGGGCCAGGACGCCCGCGACGAGGATCCCGGCGTAGCAGACGGAGATGATCGCGGCGACGGGCGGGTGGGACGCCATCGCCCTGGTCCAGGCGTCTCGGGTGCCGATGAACAGGCTGATCGCGGCGATCAGCGTCATGCCCCGGTGCGGCTGCTGCGGCGCCGCGGGCTCGGTCGCGAGTGGCCGGGTTCTCGGCGGCCCCGCCGTGGAGGGCGCGTCGCGCCGCCTCAGCCGGAGAGCACCGCCGGCGCGGGGACCGTCATCCATGGCGTCCTTCTCCTTCCGTCTCCTTCCGTCCCCGTCGATCGGCAGTTCGCGCCGGGGCAACCTCCACTACACGTCGTAGAGGTGAAAGGAGCCGCCGAGGTTCACCGGCGGAAGGGAAGAGCTGGGGAAGAAAGTAATGACATACAGGGCGCGTTGACGCGTCAGCCGAGGTCGGGCAGCGCCCGCCGGGCCACCTCGCGCGCGTCGTCCGGCGCGACACCGAGCATGCGCAGCAGCATCTCGGCGAGGTTCGAGGCCGCTTCCTCGCCGTCCAACTCCGGCTCGGCGAACCGCAGTTCGAGCAACGCCAGCAGAGAACCACCCAGCGCCGCGACGGCCACGGTCGGATCGGCGACGGTGAAGCGGCCGGAGGCGACACCGGCCTCCAGGTCGCGTACGGCGCGTGGGGCCAGGCCGCGGGCGGAGTGGATGTGGCGCAGCCCGCGGTGGCGCAGGACCTGCATCAGTTCCGGACGGGAGTCGGCCATGCGGCCACTGAGCCGCAGCCCGGCCGCGACGAGTTCCGCGGGATCGTCGATGCCCCGGAGGTGCTCGTCGAAGGTCTGGCCGAGTTCTTCGAGGGCGTCGACCACGGCCGCGTCGAACAGTTCCGTCTTCGATGCGAAGTGGTTGTAGAAGGAGCCGAAGCCGACGTCCGCGCGTTCCGCGATGGCCTGGATGCTCGCGCTGGTGTCCCCGGTCTCGGCGAGGATCTGCCGGGCCGCGCGGACGAGCGCCTGACGGGTCTCGGCGCGACGGCGCTCGAAGCGGTTGCGGGGCGGGGCTGACGTCGGCATACGCGCGAGCCTAGCAACGGGGCCTCGCATCCCACAGTTCTGATGAACCAATCAGTTCACCCCTGGGCGAGCTATTGCCGATGATGGAGTCAATGCTGATGATTTCATCATCACGGCGCTGCTGCCCGTCGGCGAGCGAGGAGACCATGGACGTCAGGACGGCCCGCCAGGACCTGCACAGCGAGCGGGGCGCCCTGCGCGGCGAACATCCCGGGCGCTCCCGGAACCCTGCGGTCAAGGTGGCCGACCTGGCCTGGCTGGAGTTCGAGAAGCCCGACCTGGAGCGGGCGGAGGTGTTGGCCCTCGACTTCGGCTTCTCCGTGGCGGCCCGCATCTCGGACGCCCTGTGGCTGCGCGGTACCTTCGCGGGCTCACCCTGCATGGTGATCCGGCGCGGCCGTACGTCCCGTTTCGTCGGCCCGGCGTTCCGCGCCGCCGAGCGGGCCGATCCGGACCGGCTGGCCCGGGCGACGGGGACGGACGTACGGGACGCCGATGTCCCCGGCGGCGGCAGGTCCGTGCATCTGCTCGACCCCTCGGGCCTCCCCGTGCGCGTGGTGCACTGCGCCGAGTCGCTCCCGGCACTCCCCGAACAGCCGCCCCTGCTCCTCAACTTCGGTGCGGATCACCGCCGCAGGGACACCGCGCAGCGCCCGCCCCGGGAGCCGTCCCGTATCCAGCGCCTGGGTCATGTGGTGCTGGAGACAAGGGTGTTCGGCCGTGCGCTGGACTGATATCTGGACACGCTCGGCATGATCGTGTCCGACTTCCTGTTCCTGGACGGGCGGCGCGACCGGGGTCCGACGATGGCGTTCATGCGGTGCGACGGGGGCGGTCCGGCCGTCGACCACCACACCCTCGCGATGCACCTCGGGCCGGGCAACGGCTATGTCCACTCCGCCTACCAGGTGACCGACCTGGACTCGATCGCCGTGGGCGGCGAGTACCTCAAGGAGCGCGGCTACAAGCGGAGTTGGGGCATCGGACGGCACATCCAGGGCAGCCAGCTCTTCGACTACTGGCGCGACCCCGACCACTTCATGCTGGAGCACTTCGCCGACGGTGACCTCTTCTCCCGTGACCTGGAACCCGGTTGGGCGCCGATGTCGGCGAGCGGGCCGGCCCAGTGGGGGCCGCCGGCCACGCGCGACTTCCTCGGCACGAAGCCGTCCCCCGCGAAGGTCCGTGACGTACTGCACGCCCTGCGCGGCGACAACGACCTCGACCCGGCACGCCTGTTGGGCCTGATGAAAGCGATGACCTCATGAGCACCAATGTCCTGCGAACAACCGATGGGTGGTGGGTGGTGCGGGGTGGACGCGCCGTCCGCATCGCGACGAAGGCCCGCACCACCGCCGAGCTGCTCGCCGACCGTGACGCCGTCCGCGAGGCCGTGGCAGCGGGCGAACCGGGCCCGCCCGTAGGCGACTTGGTCGCGTTGTCCCCGGTCACCACGCCCTGCCGGGTCGTCGCCCAGATGGTCAACCACCGCAGCCACGCCCGCGATTCGGGGTACACGGGCGAGGTCCCGCCCGCCTTCTTCCGCAAGGCGTCCGGCTCGGTGAGCGGCCCGGGCGAGGCCATCGTCCGGCCGTCCCATGTGAACTTCCTCGACTACGAGGTCGAACTCGGGCTGGTCATGGGGGCGTTGCTGCCGATCGGGACCGTGGTGGAGGAGCGGGACCTGCCGTCGTACGTCGCCGGGCTCGTCGTCACCGATGACGTGAGCGCGCGGGACGTGCAGCTGACGAAGACGCAGTTCTACGAGAGCAAGTCGTACCCCACGTTCACCCCGACCGGGCCGTACCTCTGTCTGCTGGAGCCGGAGGACTTCGCCCATCTCCTGGATCTGCGGCTGACGTTGAGCGCCAACGGGGAACCGCGACAGGACCGCACCCTCGCCGACATGATCGTGCCTCCGGCGCGGGCGCTCACGCTGCCGGCCCGGTTCCAGACCCTGGAACCCGGCGATCTGCTGCCGACCGGCACCCCCGGCGGCGCCGCGCTGAAGGCTCCGCCGACGGCCGTCGAGAAGCTCGGCGCGCTGCTGCCGCCGGCCGTGAAGTGGAAGGCGTTCTTCAAGAGCCAGGCCCGCAACCCTCGTTATCTGCACGCGGGTGATGTGGTGACCGCCGCCATCGCCACACCGGGCGGACGCATCGACCTCGGCGAGCAGCGCACCCCCGTGACCGACCCCCGGTAGAGAGGGTGGTGATTCAGCCACCAGGGATGCACCGTAACTCCTCGACCTCTTCACACGCTTGGGGGCCGGGCGGCGCCAACTCCCCCGCCCGTACGCCGTCTTGCAGGGCGAACTTTCGGACTCCCGCAGACAACAGTCGCGCCAACTCTGGATTTCCGGTGCGTTGCGGGATGCGGCAAATGGGTCCTATGCCACGTAACCAGTCCCCGTTCCCTTCATAGGAACCACCAGAGAACCGTTTCGGCAGGCCAGGTTGGGCGTCAGACGTGACGTGATTACACCGCATTAAGGATGGTGGCGTAGGGTGGCTGACCGTTAACTGTCGCATTCCTTACCGGACTTGACGGTTAATGTGCGCTGCGCGCCGTGTGTCCCACCCGGTTGATCGAGAGGACTCCGATGCCCGAAATCCCCTCCTATGCTGTGCCCTCGGAGCCCGGTCGAACGACTGGATCGGGCTCCGCGCGAAACAGACACGCCCGGTCCTCCGTCCAGGACGGACCGTCGGATTCGGCCACTCGGTCGCGCACGGTCCGGCTCGCCGTGCTGCCCGCCGCCGCGATGGCGATCCTCGCCACCGCCGTCGTCCTGGTCGTGCTGCGCACGCAGAGCGGTTTCGCCGACGGGACCACCTACACGGTGCTCGCCGTCGCCGCCGTGCTCGGTTGCGGAATTCTGTTCGCCGGCGTGCGGCTCGGGCGTTCCGAGGCCGCGGGGATCTCGCAGCAGTACGCGTCGCTGCGCCGTACGGTCGCCACCGGCCAGGCCGATCTGCAGGACGTGCTGCAGCGGCTGGAGCGGGGCGAGCCGGTGGAGCAGGTGCCGTTCATGCACCAGCCGCCCTCGCAGACCGACCCGCTCGGCCGGCTCACGTACGAGATAGGTGTGAGCCTGTGGCAGGCCCGTACCGTCGTCGCGCAGACCGCGCAGCTCGCCCGGGCCTCCGCACCGGACAGCGAGGAGCGCGTCGAGGTCTTCGTCAACCTCGCCCGGCGTCTGCAGTCCCTGGTGCACCGCGCGATCAACATGCTCGACCAGCTGGAGAACGAGGTCGAGGACCCGGAGCTCCTCAAGGGCCTCTTCCACGTCGACCACCTCGCGACCCGTATCCGCCGCCACGCGGAGAACGTCGCGGTGCTCGGCGGCTCGGTGTCCCGCCGACAGTGGACCCGCCCGGTGACGCTGACCGAGGTGCTGCGTTCCTCCATCGCCGAGGTCGAGCACTACTCCCGGGTCAAGCTGGTCCCCCCGATCGAGGGCACCCTGCGCGGCCACGCCGTCGCCGACGTCATCCACCTGCTGGCCGAACTCGTCGAGAACGCCACGACGTTCTCCGAGCCGCAGACCCAGGTGCTGATGCGCGCCCAGCGTGTGACCGCCGGTCTCGCCGTCGAGGTCGAGGACCGCGGACTGGGCATGCCCACACAGGAACAGGCCCGCGTCAACACACTGCTCGCCGAGCCGGACCGCATCGACATCAGCAAGCTGCTCGCGGACGGCCGTATCGGCCTGTACGTGGTGTCCGCGCTGGCCCGCCGGCACGGCATCGCGGTTCGCCTGCAGAGCAACATCTACGGCGGCATCCAGGCCATCCTGGTCATCCCGCGCGGCCTGATGGGCGACGAGCCCGGCCAGATACCCGCCCAGACGCACCACCAGGCGGTCGCCGACATGTCCCGGCCGGCCCAGGTCGCCCCGGCCCACCACCAGGCCGTACAGCCGGCCCCGGCCCACCACTCCGCCGCGCAGATCGCCCAGCCCGCCGCCCCGCCGCCCACGTTCCGCCAGCCGCTGCCCCCGGCCCGCACCGGGAACGCGCCGATGCCCGTCGTGCACCAGCCTCCACAGCAGCAACAGCACCCCAGGACCGTGGAGCCGTCGGCGCCGCGCGAGCGCGGGTCCGTGCCGTACGGCAGGGAGTCCCGCGACGACCGGCCGCGACTGCCCCAGCGGCACGCTCAGGAGCACCTCGTACCGGAGCTGCGTGACAGTCCGGCGCCCCGCAAGACCGAGGAACACGAGGTCGAGCACGATCCGGGACTGATGGCCATGTTCCGGCGCGGAGTCAGCCTCGCCGACAACGAACCCGACGAGCCTCCCACCGACAGCGCTCGCTGACCGCAGGCCCCGTTACTCGCAACAAGGAGAAGAACGCCACCGTGAGCGACATGCACGCCGGCCAGCAGAACCTCGACTGGCTCCTGGCGGGACTCGTCCAGAGGGTCCCCTATACCCGCAGCGCAGTGCTGCTGAGCACGGACGGCCTCGCGAAGGCCGCCGACGGGCTGGATACGGCGGCCGAGGCCGAGCATCTGGCCGCCCTGGCGTCCGGTCTGCACTCGCTGGCCCGTAGCGCGGGCGCGCAGTTCGCGCAGGGCGCCGATGTGCGGCAGGTGGTCGTGGAGCTGGACAGCGCGCTGCTGTTCGTGTGCGCCGCGGGCTCCGGCGCCTGTCTGGCCGTGCTGGCCGACCGTGAGGCCGACGCGGCCGTCCTCGGTTACGAAATGGCCATGCTGGTCAAGAGTGTTCGCCCGTATCTCGCCACGCCGGTCCGACAGCAGGGGGCCGGCTCGTCGATGGATCAGAGGCGCTGACCATGTCGGACGCGGAGGACGGGTCGTGGCTCGACGACGAGGCCGGGCGGCTAATACGGCCGTACACCGTCACCAACGGTCGAACCCGTCCCTCGGCGCACTTCGACCTGCTCACCCTTGTGATGGCCACCGGTACCAGGCCACAGAGCTATCTGGGCCCCGACTACGACCAGGTTCTCACCCTGTGCGACGCGCCCATCTCGGTCGCCGAGGTGGCCGCCCATCTGCGTCTGCCCGCGGTGACCACCAAAGTTCTGCTCTCCGACCTCGTGACGCACCAGGCGCTCTCCCTGCGCTCGCCGCGTGCCGTCGAGGCGGCCTCCCCGACCGACCGAAACCTCCTGGAGGCGGTGCTGCATGGACTACGTAAGCGGCTCTGACCCCTTCCCCACCGCCCTGAAGATCCTCATCGCCGGGGGCTTCGGGGTCGGCAAGACCACGTTCGTCGGTGCGGTCAGCGAGATCGAGCCGCTGAGCACCGAAGAACTGCTGACCTCGGTCAGTGCCCGCACCGACAGCCTGGTGGGCATCGAGGAGAAGTCGACCACCACCGTGGCGATGGACTTCGGCCGGATGTCCCTGGACAAGGAGCACGTCCTCTATCTGTTCGGTACGCCCGGGCAGGAGCGGTTCTGGTTCATGTGGGACGAGTTGTCGAACGGCGCGCTGGGTGCCGTGGTGCTCGCGGACACCCGTCGGCTGGACCACTGCTTCGCCGCCGTCGACTTCTTCGAACGGCGTGGCATCGGCTTCATCGTGGCCGTCAACGAGTTCGACGGCTCCTATCACTACGAGTCCGACGAGATCCGCGCGGCCCTCGACCTCAAGCCCGACGTACCTGTTGTGATGTGTGACGCGCGGCAGTGCAACTCCGGTACCCGCGTGTTGATCGCACTCGTACAGCATCTGCTCGCCTCGACTCCCGGCACCCCGCCCGCGGAGCTTTACCCGTCGCGCTGAGCCCACGCTCGACGCGACCGAATGGAGCCTGCATGTCAGCCCCGGTTCCCTACTCCACCCAGAATTCGTACGACCCGACCAGCCATCTGCTGCTGACGCCCGAGGACCGCGAGGCCACCGCCCGGGTGGCGCGGCTGCGCGAACTCGGCCTCGGGGACGCGCCGATCGCGGAGTTCGACGAGTTCGCCCGCAACCTGGCGCAGGTCACGGGCGCGCCGTTCTCGATGGTCAACTTCATCGACGAGAACCGTCAGTACTTCGCCGGTCTCTACGCCGGTGGCCGTCCGGGCGTCCAGTTGGCGCCGGACGAGCAGCCGGAGGTCGGCCGGACGATGACGCGTGATCAGGGGTACTGCCCGCACGTCGTCGTGCGGAAGAAGGCGCTGGTCCTGGAGGACGTCTGCGACTACCCGCGGTTCGCGGGGAACAGCGTCGTGGACGAGATAGGCATCCGCTCGTACATGGGCGCGCCGCTGATCGACTGGAAGACGGGCATGGCCCTGGGCACGATCTGCGTGGTCGACACGGACACCCATCCGTGGGGGCGCGAGGGTCTGGCGACGATCAAGTCGCTGGCACAGCAACTGGTCGACCGGCTCCACACGATGGAGACCCGGGGCGGGATCTGAGCCCGCTGCCAGGGCGGCCGCCGGGGCGAAGGACGTTCAAGTACGGGAGCCGCGGGCACAACGCTGTGTCCGTGGCTCCCCGGTGTTCAGCCCGCGTGCCCGGCCGTCTCCAACTGCCCCAGACGGCGCTGGGGTTGGACGGTCCGCACGAGGTCGGCCAGTCGCTCGGACCACTGGCCCTTGGCCGTGCCGAGGGCTACCTCGCCCAGCCTCAGCAGCTGGATGTCGGAGGTGCCGGCGGGGGCGTAGATGTGGTGGGCGTCGCGCAGATAGCGCTCCACGGGGCGGTCGGTGAACAGACCGCTGGCGGCGTGGATCTCCATGCTGTCACGGGCGGAGTCGACGGCCGCCTCGACGTTGAGGAGCTTGGCGTTCATCAACTCCGCGTCGCAGGACAGCCCTTGGTCGAGGAGGTGGACGGCGTGGTAGGCGGCCAGCCGGGCCGTCATCAAGCGGGACTTCATCCGGCCCAGCTTGAGTTTGATGTTGGTGAGGTCGCCGAGTGGTGCTCCGAAGCGCTCGCGCTCGATGCACAGCGCCGTCGTCTCCTCGAAGACGGCCTGGTGGATGCCGAGGGAGACGGCCGTGAGGTTGGGGCGGCCGTAGAGGATGCTGGAGGAGTAGGCGACGGCCAGGCCCTTGCCCTCGCCGCCGAGCAGATTCGCCGCCGGTACGCGGCAGTTGTCGTAGATGATCTCGCCGAAGCTGAAGCCGTGCAGCCCCATGGCGGGCACCTGTTCGCCGAGCGAGAAGCCGGGGCGGTCGGACTCGACGAGGAAGGCCGACAGTCCCTTCGAGCCCTCGCCGGTGCGTACGACCACGCCGTGCACGTCGCCGACGTGGCTGTTGCCGACGAAGACCTTGCGGCCGTTGAGGATGTAGTCGTCACCGTCCCGGACGGCGGTGCTGCCCATCCCCAGCACATGGCCGCCCGACTCCGGTTCGGTGACGGCGATGGTCGGGAGACAGTCGCCGGCGGCGATGCGCGGCAGCCACTTCCGCTTCTGCTCCGCGTTCCCGAAGTGAATGATCTTGGCCACACCGAGCTGGGAGGCCTGAACCATGGCTCCCATAGCACCGCATACACGGGCGAGTTCTTCGATGGTGATGGTCTTGGCCAGGTGCCCGGCGCCCATTCCGCCGTACTCTTTGCCAATGGTCACGCCGATCCAGCCCTGCCGGGCGATGAGACTGGACAGCTCGTGCGCCACCGTGCGCGACTTCTCCATCTCCGCTATCCGCGGACGTACCTCACGTTCGGCGAACTCGCGCACCCGTTGGCGCAGGTCCTCGTGCCACCCGCTGGTGAAATAGCGTTCCACAACCCCTCCTGCACGCTGCCTCCGTGTCCGGCTTGATCCGGAGGTCGTTCGTCGGGCAGTGGTTCGTCGCCCTTGGGCGCCTGCCCGAAATATTGTCTACTTGTCGACCCATCTCAGCCAAGATCACCTTACGAGGTTGACTGAAACCCGGCGCCTTGAGGGAATCCCAACTGTGCGATATGGGCCACGACATGGTCTCATCCGGCCATGTCACGAAGAGAAACCAACCAAGGGCGAACAAGGTGCACCCAATACGGACAGAGGCCTGCCCACCAGGCACATGCCGGACAGACGTAGCACAGCTCACATCGACAATCAGTCACGTTCCGGCTGACCGATAAGTGGGCCTGCCCGGTTTCCTGACCTACGTTCAACCGACGAACATCAGCCACATCCGCGGGGAGGAGGCGAAGGTTCCGTCGCACCAACCTGCACTTACGTCACTCCAGCCCCACGGCTCACACGACGAACCGTTCGGTCGCACGGCAGGGCAGGCCCACCTCGCCCCGCCCGCGAGGGCTCGGCTCAGCACTGCTGCTCGTACTGGAGGCCCGCGTACCGCCGCGCGGCGATGTCCTCCCGTGTGCCCACGATCAGGTTCATGGTGAATACGTCGTAGTCGATCGCCTGCCCGGCCAGCTGAGCGAGGAGCACGAGATCGCCCTCGTCCGGTGCCATGTCCCACGGGTCGGAGAACCCGCCGATCCGCACGCAGACCCCGGGGCGACGCCCGCCGAAGGCCAGGTCGAGGACGGCCTCCTCGAAACCGTCCAGCGCGTCCTCGTCCCCCTCACCGTCCAGGAACGCGCTGGTCTGCGGGCCCCCTTCCCACTCACCGTCGAAGGTCAGGCCGGACACGGGATACAGGGTGCGTGGTTCATAGACCCTGGACTCCACGGCCTCACCGTTGAGTTCATACGTCGCGGAGCGCTCCGTGGTGCGGACTCCGGCAGGTATGTGGAGCACCGCGGACGACTCCGGCGGGTACTCGATCTCGGTGAAGAGCAACAGGTGCCCATCGGCAGGCAGTTCGATGTCCAGGACGCCGTGAGGCAGGGCCGCACAGTCGACGCTCAGCACCAACGGCTCTCTCCCGTCAGGCCAGTTCACCCCGTCCGGCAACGCGGGAAGCCCACCCGTCCGTGCGGCGGGGCGGGCGTTCTCCCGACGGGACTCAGGCACTTCGTCGTACGGCACCAGATAGAGGCACGACCGCGACCGGACCATCAACTCCCTTACGACAGGCCCCGGAACGCCGTGCTTGGCGGCCGCCTCCAGAAGGAGCCGTTCGTCGATCGATGTCATGCCGGCGATCGTGCCATGGGTCACTGACAGGCCTCGGGTCGCCATGAGGGTGACGTCGTTCCGCTGAGCGGACCCGTGAACGACACACCTCCGACAGTGCATCACGCTGGCCACCGGGCCCTGACGGCCATGGGCCGGCCCGACGGCACAGGCCACTCGGCATGCGGGGAACAACCACAAGGGGGAGTCATGAGAGAAGCATCGAAGCCGGCACGTCGTCGCGTGCTCGCCAGGGCGACCGCCGGGCTACGGACGGCCCGCTCGCCCAAGGCGGCGGTACTGGTCGCGGCGGCGCTGTTGGCCACCGCCTTCGCGGTGACACCTGCCTACGCGGACGATCCCGGGCTGAACTGCGCGGCCACGGCGACCGCCTCGATATCGGTGACGCCGTCACCCGTGCTCTACGGCCACAACGCCCTGGTGCAGTGGAGCGCGGACTGCGTCTCCAACACGGCCGAGGACTCACTGGAGATCAGCGGGCCGGGCTTCGACCCGTCGACCACGGTCTTCCCGGTCGGCGGCGACTCGCAGTCGGTGTTCATCGACCGGACCGGAACCGTCGGCTGGAGTGTCACGGTGGTCGACACGTCGTCGGACACCGGCTTCAGCAGGGGGCTGGCCTCCGTCTCGGCTTCGGTCACCGGCGTCACGACCGTCCCCGACGTACTGGGTGACACACGGGCGCAGGCCGGCCAGGAACTCTCGGCCGCCGGATACGTGCTCGGCGTCGTCGGCAGCGTCGTCGACTGCGACAACGTCAACCGGGTGAGCTCGCAGAATCCGAGTGTGGGCACCGTGCTGCTCCCGGGTTCCCCGGTCGCGATCACGATCGGCAGGAAGCCCTCCCCGCCTGCCCAGTGCCCGTGATCCTGCCGGATCCACACCCGCCCTGCTTCGTACCGGGCGAGCCGTCCGGATCCGCAGACGGTCCGATCATGTGTCCCGCCTGCGGAGGGACGTTTCGAAGAGGATCGAAATCGTTCTCACGGCCAGCCAACTTTGGGCAAGTCGGTCACCGACAACGGATACACGAACGACGTGTGGGTCAGCACCGGCAAGAAGGGCGACACCTACTCGTACTGGGTCGGCGCCGTGTACCTGAAGGGCGACAAGTACGCCAACACTGACTCAAGTACGCCAACACTGACTGGCTGGACAACTGCGGCAACCGTTGACGCCCTGAGCCGATGAGCACCGCACTCTTCAGCCGATGCGCGCTCCCGCGCCGCCCACACGGACCCGCGGGTCGCCCGCGCGCAGCGTCACCGTGAGTTCGCCGGGACGGCCGAGGTCCTCGCCCTGGTGCAGGGTGAGGACGGCGTCCTCGGGGACCAGGCCGAGTTCCCGCACGTACGCACCGAACGCGACGGCCGCGGCGCCGGTCGCCGGGTCCTCGACGACACCGCCGACGGGGAACGGGTCACGGACGTGGAAGACGGTGGCCGACTCGCGCCACACCAACTGGACGGTGGTCAGGTCCAGGTGGTGCATCAGGGTTTCGAGGCGGGCGAAGTCGTAGGCGAGATCCGCGAGTCGGGCGCGCGTCGCCGCCGCGAGAACGAGGTGGCGGGCGCCGGCGAAGGCGATACGGGGCGGGAAGGCGGGGTCGAGATCGGCGGCCGGCCAGTCGAGCGCGGCGAGCGCCTCCGTGAGGTCGGCGGCGGTGATCTCCTCGATGTGCGGTTCGACGCTGGTGAGCGTGGCCCGGAGCGTCCCGCCCTCCTCGACCACCTCCACCGGCACGGTGCCCGCACGCGTCGCGAACACCAACTCCCCCGGGCCCACCCGCTCGGCGAGCGCGACGGCGGTCGCGACGGTGGCGTGCCCGCAGAACGGCACCTCGGCCTTGGGACTGAAGTAACGGATGCTGTACGCCCGCCCCTCGTCATCGCCGAGTCCCTCCGGGGGCGCGGTCAGGAACGCGGACTCCGAGTATCCGAGGTCGGCGGCGATGGCCAGCATGGCGCTGTCGTCCAGAGCGGTGGCGTCCAGGACGACGCCCGCGGGATTTCCGCCGGCCGGATCGCTGGAGAAGGCGGTGTATCGGAGAACCTCGGGCTGTGGCGCACTCGTCGTCATGCTCGTGGCAACCGGGGCGGGCCCGCGGCCATTCCCGCACGTGAGCGGAGACAGTGGCGCGCTGCGGAGGCGGTGCCGTACAGCAGCTACTGCTGCGGGAGAACCGCCGGCTGCACAGCGGAACACTGAAGGCGCTGGGCAGTGCACGAGGCTGTGCTGCCGGGAGCGCCTCCGGTTCGGTGCCGGGCGCCTGATCGAGGCTCGTCGGTCAGGCGCCCGGGCTGTCCGAAGTGACGATCACTTCTTGACGACGGACTCCACCCAGCTGATGAAGTTCGCCGTGGCGTCACCGGTGCGCTCGGCCATCGTGTGTGCCAGGGCCCACACCGTGGCGAAGTCGACGTCGCGGATGCCGTAGTTCTGCAGGGCCAACTGGAGGTTGAGCTCGGTCGTGTTGGCCGTGTCGCCCTGCATGATGCCGGTGCGGATGCGCCAGTGCCGCGCCACCTTCGACTGCCGGTAGCCGGCGAAGGCGGGCGAGAGGTAGTACATCGGGTTGTACGCCTCGGCCCGCCAGGTGATGTCCTTGCCGACGCTGTCCTTCTGCGCGAAGTCGCTGTCGTACGCCGCGGCGCCGTAGGCGGAGTTCCAGTCGGACTACGTGGCGTACGTCGTCTGGTTCGCCTTGATGACGTCACGCGTGAGCGGCGCGAAGTGCGACGGAGCGTTGAGCCCCATCGCCGTGCCCTCGGCGATTCCGAACGCGGCCAGGGCTGCGACGCCCGTGGCGCTCCGCATCACGGTTCTGCGGTTCATGTCCACCGGTAGACCTCCTTGTGCAGCGTGTTGCGTGGTCACAGCCGTACCTGGGCACCACCCGGGCGACACCGCGGGCAGGTCGGGCTGTGCGGCTCATACGAGTCCCAGACTGTAGGCCGGGAGCGTGAGCCGGACCCCAAGATTGTTAACAATTTTGATGATAATTCTGTTAGAAGAAGCGCCCCGAGGGTTCCGGGAGGCGCGCCGCCTCCTGCCGCCTACGTCGTCAGCGCGCCGACAGCTCGGTCGCGGTGAAGCGCTCGAAACCCGCGTGGTAGGCCGTGCCCCGCGGGTCGGTCGCGCTGTAGTGGAAGACGGCCACACCGCAGCCCCGCGCGTCGAAGGCGGCTCCGGTGTACGCGGCGACCCGGGTGCCGTCGACGGCGAGCTCCACCTTGATCCGGCCCTCGCCGGCCGAGGAGCAGGTCATCGACATGTCGACCTGCCGCTGGCTCTCCACCTTCAGGCCCACGTCCGCGAGGTCGACCTCGACGACCCGGTCGTGCTGGAACTTCCCCTTGAACCTGAACTCCCGCACGATCAGGGCTTCTTGATCCGTCGTCAGGTAAGTCGCCCAGCGGGAGCCCTTCAGGTAGTCCCCCGAGCCGTCGCACCACAGCCCGACCCCACCCTCGCCTCCGTACCACTCCGTCTGGGTGCTCAGCCGTACCGCGAACGAGGACGGCTCGAAGGGCGCCTGCGGCCACACCTCCAGCTCTGGCCGGGGATCGACCAGCATGGTCCCGCCCTTGTGCGTGATCTTCGCCAGGGTCGGGTCCTTGTACGACCAGTCGCCCGAGTCGGTCAAGTCATCGGTGTACGAGAGGAGTTGAGAGCTCGCAGATCTCGTCGACCTCCCGGACGACGAGACCGTCGAGGACACGGCGGCCGATCCATGGCCCTGCGGGCCGCCCTCCGTCGCTGATCCTCCCGAAGTGGTGCTGAGCACGATGGCGAGCAGCACCGCCACCGCGGCGCTGCCGGCCGCGAGCGCCCACAGCCGCACCTGCTTCGCGCTCGTGCCGCCGCCGCTCCTTCGTCCGGGCGGGTGCGATGGCGTACGAGGCTCTGTCCGCGCGTCCTCCGTCGCCCCCGCTAGCCGGGTCACGAGCTGGGCGGCGGTGGGGCGTTCCGCCGGGTCCTTGCGCAGACAGTCGGCGATGACCGAACGGACCGGCTCCGGCACCGCGGTGAGATCCGCGTCCCGGGTGCACACGGCGACGAGCACTTCGTAGTCGCTGTCCCCGTCGAAGGGATGCCGCCCCGTGGCGGCGAAGTACAGCGTGCCGCCGAGGGAGAACACGTCGGAGGCGGCGGTGACCGGCAGCGACTGGACCTGCTCGGGCGACATGTACGCGGGCGAGCCGAGCACGCTGCCCGGTGTGGTGAGCGCCGACTCCAGCAACCGGTCGTCGCGGGCGATACCGAAGTCGATGATCCGCGGTCCGTCCGGTGAGAGCAGGATGTTGGACGGTTTGATGTCCCGGTGCACGACGCTCACCCGGTGCACCTGCGCCAACGCGTGCGCGACGGCCAGCCCCAGGGACTGCAGCCGCCCGGAGGGCAGCGGACCGCTGGCGGCCACATGCTGGTGGATCGTGGGGCCCTGGACGAACTCGCTGACGATGTAGGGGTGCCGCCCGGACAGATCGGCGTCGAGGACGCGGGCCGTGGCGAGTTCACCGACCCGGCTCGCCGCGCCGAACTCCCGGCGTACGCGGGCGAGCGCGACCTCGTCGTACTCCATGCCCGGCAACAGGAATTTCACCACGACCTGACGCCCCGTCCGGTCCCGGGCGAGCCACACGACTCCCTGTCCGCCCCGGTCGAGCTCGCGCTCGCAGACGTATCCGGCCACCGACAACCGCATCCGCGGATCCATGCCCCCGCCCCCAGCCCCGCCCCCGGTTCATGGCTGTCCCTCAGCGTATCGGCAACACCGGGTCCCGACAGGCCCCTTGGCCAGTCACGGGGCACCCACTCCGCCCAACTCCGCGTTTCCGCAGGTCACTTCTCATTGACCGGGGGGGTTCGTCACCGCCCGCGAGGTCCCGCACACCAGTGCCCTCGGTTGGCCGCACGCCATCCCTCTCCATCGCCCTCGACACGGCGGCCACCGTCCTCGCCATGGACGACAGCACCCTCACCACGGTCTCCAACACCCGCTGCAACGCACGCGGTTACGACGTCCAGGCGGTCGTCCTTCCCCCCGCGCCCTCACCGGACGCGGTCGAATCAAACCGGGTCACCGAAGCCGCCACAACCTCTCCCCGCGATCGCCACCCCGTCCACATCAAGGAAGTGCGACGGTAACGGCCGGAGACAGGAATCGCACAGGCGAAGGAGCAACTCCCGGTCACGGAGGCGGAGTCGAAGCCTTCCTGCCCCAGCCGACACAAGGGCCACATCCCCCTGCCTGGCAGCTACTTCTCACCGGCCGTCAACGCCCCCCGAAAGCCACCCGGCTCCCCTCGCACTCGAAAGGCGCCTCACGTGAGCGCTCCCGCCCTTTGTGGAATCCCCGTGCGTCGTCTCGCGACAGCCCTGACCGCCTCCGCGTCCGCGCTGGCACTCACCGCGTGCGGCGTCATCGACGGGGTCGGCGGAGGCGACAGCTCCGCGTCTCCGAAGAAGGGCGACGACATCACGGTGGGACTGCTCCTGCCCGACAAGGACACCGCACGCTTCGAGAGCTTCGACCACCCCGTCATCAAGAAGGAGGTCGCCGCCCTCACCAACGGCAAGGGCAAGGTCGTCTACGCCAACGCCGACGCGAGCCAGGACAAGCAGAGCCGGCAGTTCCAGCAGATGGTGGACCAGAAGGTCGACGTCATCCTGGTGGACGCGCTGGACGCCAAGGCCATCGCGCCGGACGTCCAGAAGGCGAAGGACGCCGGCATCCCCGTCATCGCCTACGACCGGCTCGCACAGGGCCCGATCGCCGCGTACGTCTCGCACGACAACGAACTCGTCGGCGAGATCCAGGCCCGCGCCATCATCACGGCGCTCGGCGGCAAGGCGGCATCCAGCAAGATCGTCATGATGAACGGCGACCCTTCGGACACGAACTACGCGAAGTTCAAGGAGGGCGCCCTCGGCGAACTGGAGAACAAGGTCCGGATAGCCAAGGAGTACGACACCGCCAAATGGTCGCCGACGGTCGCCAAGGCGAACATGAAGAACGCGATCAAGGCCATCGGCCTCGACAACATCGCCGCGGTCTACGCGGCCAACGACGGCCTGGCGGGCGCCGTCATCGAGGCGCTGAAGGACGCGGGCGCCACCAAGATCCCACCGGTGACCGGCCAGGACGCGAACCTGGACGCGGTGCAGCGGATCGTCGCGGGCGAGCAGTACATGACCGCGTACAAGCCGTTCCCGGAAGAGGCCACCCGCGCCGCTGAGATGGCGGTGTACAAGGTCCAGGGCCGCGACATCCAGTTCGACTCCCTGACCCGCGACACGGTCGACAGCCCCACGGAGAAGAAGATCCCCACGATGCTGGTACCGGTGGTCGCCCTCACGAAGGACAACATCGAGGACACGGTGATCGCGGACGGCATCTACACCGTCAAGGACATCTGCACCCCGGAGTACGCGACGGCCTGCGCCGCGATCGGCCTGAAGTAGCAGCCACACTCCGTGCGGCTGACGTCTACGGTTCCCTCCGGCGGTCCCTTGGCGGCGGGGGGAACATCCTCGTGGTCGCGATGCGTGTTCCGGTACGGCAGCCACGGGCGAGGCCTCACGGCCCGGCGATCTCGGGACGGGCAGGCACGGTGCTGGACGAGCGGAGCCGTACAGGGCATCGACAAGAGCAGGAAACCGCATCGGGCCGACACGTCCACAGACGCACTCCGAGAGAACGATCCAGGAAACAGGTGCCGCCGCCCACCCACCCTCGGCTTCCGCCGCCGAGCACGACGAAGGGCGGTCCGCACCCATCGCCGCTCTTGTCCCGGCACCCGGATCCCACCTAACCTGAATTTGTGCCGCAAATAAACAAACCCCGAACGCACAACGTCGTGCCGGGCACCCCCACCGACCTCACCCGGCTCCGCATCACCCTCACCGCCTTCTTCGCCCTCGACGGCTTCATCTTCGCCGGCTGGGTCGTCCGCATCCCCGCCATCAAGGCACAGACCGGCGCCTCGGCCAGCACCCTCGGCCTCGCACTCCTCGGCGTCTCCGCCGGCGCCGTCATCACCATGATGCTCACCGGCCGCCTCTGCCACCGCTACGGCAACCACCAAGTCACCGTCGCCTGCGCCGTGTTGCTCTCCCTCAGCGTCTCACTTCCGCCGCTCACCCACTCGCCGCTCACCCTCGGCCTCGTCCTGCTGATCTTCGGCGCCGCCTACGGCGGGATCAACGTCGCGTTCAACAGCGCGGCAGTCGACCTGGTCAGGGCCATGCGACGGCCGATCATGCCCAGCTTCCACGCCGCGTTCAGCCTCGGCGGCATGGTCGGCGCCGGGCTCGGCGGACTCGTCGCCGGGGTCCTCACCCCGACCCAGCACCTGTTCGGCCTCACCGTGATCGGCCTGTTCGTCACCGCCGTCGTGGGCCGCAACCTGCTGCGCCTCCAGCCCCCGGCGCCCCCGGCATCACCCGCCCCACTGGCTCCACCCCCGGACTCACCGACGGAACCGAAGCAGGAGACGGCCTCCCGTGTCGAACCGAAGCAGGAGGCCGCCCCCCGTCGCCTGAACACCCGCACCCGCGGCCTCGTCTTCACCTTCGGCCTGATCGCCCTCTGCACCGCCTTCGGCGAAGGAGCCCTGGCCGACTGGAGCGCCCTGCACCTGGAGCAGGACCTCGACGCCACCGCCGGTGCCGCCGCCAGCGGCTACTCCTGCTTCGCGCTCGCCATGACCGCCGGCCGACTCTCCGGCACCCGGCTGCTCGAACGCCTGGGCCGCACCCGCACCCTCGTCTCCGGCGGCACGACCGCCGCCCTCGGCATGCTGCTCGGCGCCCTCGCGCCCACCCTGTGGGCCGCCGTCCTCGGCTTCGTGATCACCGGGCTCGGCCTCGCCAACCTCTTCCCCGTCGCCGTCGAACGCGCCGGCACCCTCGCCGGCCCCGACGGAGTCGCCATCGCCTCCACCCTCGGCTACGGCGGCATGCTCCTGGGACCGCCCGCCATCGGTTTCATGGCGGACTGGTACTCCCTCCCCGCCGCCCTCACCAGCGTGGCCGTACTCGCCGCCGTCGCTGCCCTCATCGGATTCCTCACCCGGCACGCCGCAGAGGGCTGATTCCGCGTCACCGGGCGCACCGAACAAGCCAACGAGCGGGCCGGTACGTGCGGTTGGGGCCGACGAGGCGCACGAGTCGCGCCACGGGGGAATAACGTGGGTGTCCACGGCCGATCTTCGACGGTCCGTGGTTCTCACCGCGTACGCACAGGAGCGTCCATGACCGAAGCGGCAGACAACTCCGAGCAGGATGCGCTCGCCAGGTTCGACACCACCGTGCCCCAGTCGGCCCGGATCTGGAACTACTGGCTGGGCGGCAAGGACAACTACGAAGTGGACCGTGTCGCCGGTGACGCGTTCCGCGAGATCTTCCCCGGGATAGAGACCGGAGCACGTGCCGCCCGGTACTTCCTCGCCCGCGCCGTCCGTCATCTGGCCGCCGAGGAGGGCATCCGGCAGTTCCTGGACATCGGCACCGGACTGCCCAGCGTGGACAACACCCACGAGATAGCCCAGCGGGTGGTCCCCGAGTGCCGCATCGTCTACGTCGACAACGACCCGCTGGTGCTGGCCCACGCCCGCGCGCTGCTCACCAGCTCCCCGGAAGGCGTCACCAACTATGTCGACGCCGACCTGCGCGACCCGGTCACCATCGTGCGGGAGGCCGGCAAGACGCTCGACTTCGACAAGCCCGTCGCCCTCATGCTGATGGGCATCCTGGGCCACATCGAGGACTACGACGAGGCGCGCTCGATCGTACGGCGACTGGTGGACGCCCTGCCCTCCGGCAGCTACCTCGTGCACTACGACAGCACCGACACCAGCGAGGCCTACGTCGACGCCATCCGCCAGTACAACGAGGGCGGTTCGATCCCGTACATCCTGCGCAGCCCCGAGCAGATCGCGGGCTTCTTCGAGGGGCTGGAACTGCTCGAACCGGGCGTGGCCTCCTGCTCGCGCTGGCGTCCCGACGACAGCGCCTGGGGCCTGCCGGCGGAGGTGCACCAGTACGGCGGTGTCGCCCTCAAGCGCTGACCCACGCCACCTCAAGCGCCGAGCCCCGCCCCCCGTCTCAACCCCGCCCCCCGTCGGCCCACGTCCTCCCGGATCAAGTCCCCTGGAGGACCGGCCGGTTCAGGTCTCCTGAAGGATGCGATGCAGGATCGTCGGAGTCTCCTCCGGCGGTTCCGCCTCCACCACGAGCCGGTTCATGACGTCCCAGTAGCACTCGATCTCGGTCGGCCGGTCGGGATACAACGCGGTGACCCTCTGCTCCAGGTAGACCATGTCGGGCAGTCGGCCCCCGGGCAGTCGCAGGATGGTCACCGGCCCGGCCTCCGCCGCGTGCCCGCCCGCGAGGAACGGCATCACCTGGACGGTGACCTGCGGGAGCCGGCAGATCTCGATGAGATGCCTCAACTGGGCGCGCATCGTGCCGATACCGCCCACCGGGCGACGCAGCGCCGCCTCGTCGATCACCGCCCAGAGCTGTGCCGCCGGTCGCCGGCGCAGAATCCGCTGCCGTGTCATCCGTAGCTTGACCCGCCGGTCGAGTTCCGCCCCGCCCGCACCCGCGTGGGCGAGCCGGAGGGAGGCGCGGGCGTAGTCCGGGGTCTGCAGCAGGTGGGGAACGCGCTGGACCTCGAAGCAGCGGACCAGACTCGCCGCCTGTTCGGCCCCGAGGTAGGCCCGCGTCCACGTGGGCACCACGTCGTTGAAGTGCTGCCACCAGGCAGGGGAGTTGGCCTCCTCGGCGACGGCCAGCAGGGTGGCTCGCTCGGCCTCGTCGGTGACGCCGTAGAGCGTGAGCAGGTCGGCCACGTCACGGGGTTTGAAGCGGTGGCGGCCTGCCTCCAGGCGGCTGATCTTGGAGCGGGAGGCGCGGATCGCCTCACCGGCGGCCTGGCGGGAGATGTGCCGCTCTCCCCGCAGTTCACGCAACCGCGCGCCCAGTACCAGCCGCGGCACCACGGGGCCGCCCGACAGCCCGTCCAACGGCGTGGTTAAGACCTCATCGGAATCCATGCGCAATCTCCCTGCGGTGAACTGCCCTTGCACGCCCGCGACTTGTACGTCTGCGACTTGCCGCCTGCGAACGCTGAAGCCAGCCATCCTAGAGGGCTGCCGGGCACGCGATCTTCGAGTTGCGGGAATGATCTGTACCTTTACGGCCAGGCCGACACGAAGGCATTTCCTATACGATTTAGCGCGCAGCCGGGCCGGGTGAGAGGCGGGAGCGGGAGCCGCCGGACCCCCAAAACCCTCATCCACCAGACCGGTTCGTGCCGCAAGCCTTGACGCGCCCGGCTTCCTCCCCCACGATCGCCGCATCGATTTCCTATCTGATTCCTATCTGAATCCGCAGGGGTGGGTCATGCGCTTCCCAACCAGATCTGTCCTGCCCGGAGTTGTCGCAGTCGTGCTGCTGGCAACGGGGACGGCGGCCTGCACCTACAAGAACTCTGGTGCGCAGTCCGGCGGTCAGGCCGCGCCGGCCGCCCGGACCGGCGGCGGCGCCGAACTCGGGGACGCCTCCGGGACCAAGGTCGCCCTCGTGCCCGGCGGCGCCCACCCGTACTTCCAGCCCTGGAAGACAGCGGGTGCCGCCGCGAAGAAGACGTACGGCCTCGGAGCCGTCGCCTTCGACGAGACGGCGGAGTGGGACCAGCAGAAGCAGAACAACCTGCTGTCCACGCTCGCGGCGCGCGGCTACAACGCGTTCGGGGTGTTCGGCGTCTCCCCCACGGACATCAACTCGACGTTCGCGGACCTCAAGTCGCAGGGTTTCCCGGTGGCTTCGCTGGGTTCGTGCCCCGCGGGTGACAAGGACGAGGCCGACTTCTGTCTCTCCACGGACGTCCAACTCGCCGCCTACAAAGCCGCGAAGGCGGCGATCGCGGCCATGGGCGGCCACGGCACCCTGGTCCATCTGACCGGCAACAACGTTGACGCCAATACCCAGTTGAGGATCAAGGGCGTCGCCCAGGCCGTGAAGGAGACGGGCGGCAAGGTGAAGCTCCTGCAGACCATCACCGACATCGACACGGACCTGCAGACCGCGCAGAAGGCGGTGTCCGACCTGATGGCGGCCAAGGGCGACCAGATCACCGGCATCGTCGCCACCGCCTACAACCCGGCCGTCGCCGCGGCCGACGTCGTCAGGACATCCGGCTCGAAGGCGAAGGTCATCGCCATCGACGACGACGCCAAGATCCTCAGCGGCATCAGGCAGGGCACGGTCACGGCCACCGTCGTGCAGAACCCGGTCGGCCAGGCCGAGATCGGGATCTGGGCGCTGGCGCTGCTCCAGACGAAGCAGTGCACGGTGCGCTCTCCCGGGGTGGAGGTGGACTCGGGTTCGTTCGTCGTCACCAAGGCGAACGTCGCCGGCTACGACACGGCGCGGCAGGCGAAGACCGCCGAACTGAAGAAGCGGTTCGCGGACAAGATCCTCTCCTGCGGCTGACGGCCGACCACCGCTGACGGCCAAGCACCGCTGATGGCCAACTCCCACGACAGAAACCGGAATTGCCGAATGAGCAGCATCATCACGGCCGCGACCGCCAGGCTGGCCGACATCGCCGTCGAGCAGGACCGTACCGACGCGGTGCAGTCCTTCGTGAAACAGGAAACGGTCCTGGTCGACCTGGAGACGGCGGACGGCCTCGCGGGAACCGGCTACTCCTACACGATCGGCACCGGCGGCACCTCCGTACTCGCCCTGCTGCGCGACCACTTGCTGCCCGTGCTCGTCGGACAGGACGCCCGCAACGTCGAGGCGTTGTGGCAGCGGCTGTTCGCACTGACCCGGGCGACCACCACCGGCGCCATCACCTCGCTCGCCCTCGCCGCCGTGGACACCGCCCTCTGGGACGTGCGGTGCCAGCGTGCGGGCGAACCGCTGTGGCGGCTGGCCGGCGGACACCGCCAGGAGGTGCCGGTCTACGACACCGAGGGCGGCTGGCTCCATCTGAGCGCCGAGGAACTGGTGAAAGGCGCCCTGCGCGCACAGGAGTCGGGGTGGGCGGGCGTCAAGATCAAGGTGGGCCGGCCGCACCCCGCCGAGGACGCGGAACGCCTGCGCGCGGTCCGCGAGGCCGTCGGCCCCTCACTGCACGTCATGACCGACGCCAACCAGTCCCAGACGGCGTCCTCCGTCCTGCGGCTCGCCGCCGCACTGGAGCCGTACGACCCGTACTGGCTGGAGGAGCCGCTGCCCGCGGACGACATCAGCGGGCACGCGCGGCTCGCGGGCGCGACCCGGATCCCGGTCGCCGTGGGTGAGTCCATGTACTCGCTGATGCAGTTCCGCAGCTATCTGGAGGCCGGTGCCGCCTCCGTCGTGCAGGTCGACGCCGCGCGGATCGGTGGCATCACGCCGTGGCTGAAGGTCGCGCACCTGGCGGAGAGTCACAACGTCATGGTCTGCCCGCACTTCCTGATGGAACTGCACGTCAGCCTCGCCGCCGCCGTACCCAACGGCCAATACGTCGAGTACATACCGCAGTTGCGCGCCGTCACCCGCACCGAACTGACCATCCGCGACGGCATGGCCGTGGCCCCGGACGTACCGGGCATCGGCATCGACTGGGACCGGGACGCGCTGGACGACCGGAGGGTGGCATGACGACCTCCGTCAGCCCGCCGGACACCGTCCCGGAGGAGAGGACCGCACCTCACCGCATGCCGTTCTGGGTCAACCAGCGGCTCGGCCTGCTGGTCCTCGTCATCGCGCTCAGCGTCCTGTTCGGCGTGCTCCGACCGGCTTTCCTGGGCCAGCAGTTGGTGCTCTTCCCGCTCCTGCGCGATGTCGCCACCCTCACCGTGGTCGCGCTCGCGCAGATGGTCGCCCTGTCCGTCGGCCACATGAACCTCGCGGTCGGCCGCATGGCAGCCTTCGGCGCCATGTTCGCGGGCCTCGGCTACGACCGTCTCGGCCTCCCCGTGCAGGTCGGGCTGCTCCTGTGCCTCGCCGCCGGTGCCGCCATCGGCGCGGTCACCGGCTGGCTCATCGCCCGTACCGGAGTGAGCTCCTTCGTCGTCACCCTGGCCATGGACTTCGCCCTCCTGGGCCTGGTGTCCCTCATGTACTCGTCCCTCACCGACGACGCCGCCTTCACCACCCACCCCTCCGGCATCGACGCCCTGCGCTCCTACTCCCTCGCCGACATCTGCGCGGGCCCCATCTGCGGCTCCCCCGCCGTCCCGCAGATCGCCCAGTTCACCGTCCTCGCGATGCTCGCCCTCGGTTTCCTCTACGGCTGCACGCGCATCGGCCGGGAACTGCTGCTCACCGGCGCCAATCCGGCCGCCGCGGAGCTGTCCGGCATTCCCACCGGGCGCCGGGTCCTGCTCGCGCACACACTCTCGGGGCTGCTCGCGGCACTCGCCGGGTTCATGGCGGCGGCCGGCACCGGAACCTTCCGCGCCTCCATCGGCGACGACTTCATGCTGCCCTCCTTCCTGGGCGCGGTGCTCGGCGGCACCCTCCTCACCGGCGGGGTGGTGTCCGTGCTGGGCACGCTGCTCGGCACCGCGCTGGTCGGTGTGATCCGCAAGGGGCTCGACCTGCTCGGCGTCGGCCTGGAGAGCCTGAACATCTATCTCGGCTGTGTCCTCCTGCTGGCCCTGTCGGCCGACCGGATCCGCACGGTCGTGTCCTATCGCAAGGTGGTGCGCTCGACATGAACCGCTTGAACGCGTTGCGCGGTCAAGGGAGTTGGGGCGGCGGCGAGACGCTGCGCCGGTTCTCCCGTTCCACGGCGGCGATGCTGCTGTGCGTGGTCGTGGCGGGATACCTGGCGCTGGGAGTGGCCTCGTCCGGCTCCTTCTTCGAGGGCCCCTCGGTGCGGGTCTTCCTCCAGTACCTGGCCACTCCGATTCTCATCGGGCTGGCCCAGATGGTGGCGCTGTGCGTGGGTCAACTCAACCTCGCCGTAGGCGCCTTGGGCGGTTTCACCGCCTGCCTGATGGGCGTCCTCATGGCCGACCACGGGGTGCCCGCCGGAGTCGCCGTGATCGTGGGCCTGTTGACGGCGACGGCCATCGGCCTGGCGACCGGCGTCGCCATCGTGGCCACCCAGATCAACGGGTTCATCGTCACCCTCGCCACGATGACGATCCTCCTGGGCGCGCAGTACCGGCTCACCGGCACCCGTACCGTCGACGGCTACTCCCGTACGCTGCGTGACTTCGGCACGGCGGCGCCGCTGGACATCCCCCTGGTCTTCGTCACCGCGCTCGTCGCGGCGGCGCTGCTGGCCGCCTTCATGTACCGCACGGTCGCGGGCCGGCGGCTCCTCGCCGCGGGTGGCAACCCCCTCGCGGCCCGGCTGTCCGGTATCTCCACCGACCGGCAGATCGTGGCCGCGCATACTCTGTCGGGGCTGCTGATCGGTGTGGCCGCCGTGACCTCCACGGCCTCGCTGCCCGGCGTCAACCGCAGCGTCGGCGGCGACTGGCTGCTGCCGAGCTTCGCCGCGCCGATCATCGGGGGCGTGGCCCTCACCGGCGGTTCAATCGCCGTACTCGGCACGGTCCTTGCGGCCTTCGTGACCCGGCTGATCGACGCCGCGCGAGCCCAGTTCTCGCTGGACCCGAGCTGGGTGAACCTCCTCATCGGCCTGGTCGTGCTCGGTACGGTCGCCGGTGGCCGACTGCACCAGACGCGCCTGGAGAAGTCCGCGACGACCGACGGCGCCGTCCTGCCCCAGACCGGAGGTGCCCAGTGAGCGGCACGGTTCTTCTCGAATGCCACGACCTGGTCAAGGTCTTCCCCGGCGTCCGGGCGCTGGACGGCGTGGGGCTACGGCTGACGGCCGGCACCGTGCACGCGCTCCTCGGCGAGAACGGCGCCGGCAAGTCGACCCTCATCAAGGTCCTCACCGGCGTGCACTCCCCCGACGGCGGCGAACTCACCTGGAACGGCCAACAGATCCAGCTGCGCTCGCCGTTGGAGGCGACCCGTACCGGCATCGGTGTCGTCCACCAGGAACGCAACCTGATCCCGGGCTTCTCGGTGGCGGAGAACATCACCCTGCAGAACCCGCCCTCCCACCGCGGCCTGGTCGACCGCGAGGCCATGACCGCACCGGCCCTGGCCTGCCTCGCGGAACTCGGCGTCGACCTCGACCCGGAGCGGCCGGTGCGTGAACTCTCCGTCGCACAACAGCAGTTGGTGGAGATAGCCAAGGCCCTGTACACCGAGAGCCGGGTGCTGCTGCTGGACGAGCCGACCGCGTCCCTCTCCCCGCAGGAGACGGAACGCCTCTTCGAGGTGATCCGGCGACTGGCCGACCGCGGCGCCTGCGTCGTCTTCGTCAGTCACAAGCTGGAGGAGGTCTTCGCGGTCTGCGACACCGTCACCGTGCTGCGCGACGGCAAGTCGGTCCTGGAGTCCTCGCCCCTGTCGGACCACACCCACGACGACATCGTCGGCCTCATGGTGGGCCGAGCCCACGCGGCGACGGAGATGCGCCCGCGTACGGTCGACCGCACCTCCACCCCAACTCTCGTACTGGACAAGGTCTCCACAGCCGGCGGCCACCGTGACATCAGCCTGGAGGTCCGGCCGGGCGAGATCGTCGGCCTGTACGGACTGGTCGGCGCCGGGCGCAGCGAACTGGTGAAGGCGGTGCTCGGCCTGGACCGCATCACGGGCGGCGAGGTCCGCGTGCACGGCAGTCCGGTCCGGATCACCTCGCCGCGCCAGGCCCTGCACGAATTCGGCATCGGCTACGTCACCGAGAACCGCAAGGAGGAGGGCGTCTTCCTGGAGCAGCCCATCGTCCGCAACATCACGGTGACGGTGTGGAGGAGACTCGCCAAGGCCCTCGGCTTCGTCTCGGCGCGCGAGGAACGGGACGTCGCGCAGGATCTCGTCGACCGGCTCGGCATCCGCGTCTCGGGGCTCGGGCAGAACGCGGGTGAACTCTCGGGCGGGAACCAGCAGAAGGTCAGCCTCGCCAAGTGGCTTGCCGCGGATACCCGGTTGCTGGTCATCGACGAGCCGACGGTGGGCGTCGACGTGCGCACCAAGCGCGCCTTCCACGAACTGATCTGGGACCTGGCGCGCGACGGTCTGCCCATCCTCCTCATCAGCAGCGACCTCGCGGAGATGGTCACGCTCGCCGACCGCATCGTCGTCATGACCGACCACCGCATCCGCGGCGAGATCGACAACGACCGCGACTACGACCGCATGAGCGGCCGGGTCATCCGCCTGATCCACGACCGCGACGCGGTGCGCTCATGAAGCGCGTGGCCCAGGTCATCGCCGTACTTCCGGAAAAGCTCGACGAGTACCGGGAGTTGCACCGCGGGGTGCCGGAGCCGGTCCTGAACCGGCTCCGACGCTGCCGCATCGCCAACTACTCGAACCATCTGCTCGGCGACCGGCTGTTCGCCTACTTCGAGTACCACGGCGACGATCTGGCGGGGGACCTGGCACTGATGGCCGCAGACGAGGCGACCCGGGAGTGGTGGCGCCTCACCGCGCCCTGTCAGACACCGGTTGCGGAGGCGGCGCCCGGCGCGTGGTGGGCGACGGCGGAGCAGGTGTTCCTCATGGAGTAGCCGGCTCGTCGCCGCCGTCCTCGATCTGCCGTTCCAGGCTGCGCGTGAGGTGCTCGGTCATCGCCTCGGCCGCCCGCTCGGGGTTGCGGCGCAGCACCGCGCGGACGATCCGCTCGTGCTCGGCGACGGTCGGTCCCCAGGCGCCAACCACCTTGCTGAGCCTGAAGATGTGCAGGTGCGCGTGGAGTCGTTCCACCGCGTCCGCCAGCAGCGGTCGGTGCGCGGCCTGTCCGATCGCCTCGTGGAAGCGCTGGTCGAGGGCGGCGAAGTCGCGGTACGACGCGTACCGTTCGTTCGGGCTCGGGTGGGCCTGCATCTCCTCGACGATCCGCTCGATGCCGTCGAGCTGTGTCTCGGTGGCGTGCACGGCGGCCAGCGCGGCTGCCCTGGGCTCCAACAGCAGCCGCATTTCGAAGAGTTCGTCGAGACCCTGCCGGGTGAGCAGCTGCGTGGCCCGGTATCCGGAGAGCGCCCGCTTCACCACCAGGCCGTCGGACTCCAGCCGGGCGAGTGCCTCCCGGACGGGAGTCGGCGACACCTTGAGGGTGCGGGCGAGGGCTTCGATGCCGACGCGGGCGCCGGGGGCGATCTCGTGGTCCATGACCATCGCCTTGATGCGCTCGTACACACTCTCCGACAGCGCCTGCCGGACGGGCGGCACACTCCGCTCGTCGCCCTCGTCCGGAACCCCGGCCGCGGAAGGACTGTGCGGCGGCATCCCGGCTCCCCCTCAAGGCACTTGGCGTTCCCGACAGTTTACCCAGGTAGACGGGTTGAGAGGGTCTCCCGCGGAACATCGCCGTCTGGTTCCGCCCGTCACCCCGCCTCCGCGGCTACCGTCGCCGCTCCGCCGCTCTTCTCGTTCAGGTCGAGGCTGCTGCGCAGGCCGACCGGCTTCAGCCGGATCGCGGCGATCACCGCGAGGAGGGCAGCCCCGGCCGAGAGGAGGAAGACCCGCGCGGTGGCGTCGCCGTAGGCAACACGGATGATCTCCTGTACGGCGGCTCGACGGCCTGTGCGACGACCTGATCGCCGAAATGCTGCCCGACCCGTACCGGATCAGCGACGACGCCGCGGACCTCGCCGTCCAGGCTTTCCAGATCGGTAAGCGGCAGGCGGAAGGCGAAGCTGCGGCGATCCAGGCCGCCTGGACCTTCTGACGACGTCACCCGCGATTGATGTGAGGGCCCGTCGGCCTGGCCCGCTCACATGGCTCGTCGGCGGCACCTTGCCCCGGGTATGGATGCCGCGCGGTGAGTGTCGGCCGCCGGCCGTTTCCATTCATCACGACAAAGACCGTTGCGGTACTAACGTCTCGCGGTGCGGCCGTCGTACTCCTCACGGGCGGCGAGGACTTCCTCGATGTGCCCCCCGACCACTCAGTGAGCGCCCTGAGGGGACCTCGCAGCGTCTGGCCGAGCGGGGTCAACTCGTACTCCACCCGGGTCGGCACCTCCGGGTACACCGTCCGCAGGACCAGCCCGTCGTGCTCGAGGGTGCGCAGCGTCTGGGTGAGCATCTACCCGACTGCCAGGGCGAGTAACGCCCCGGCGGTTACAGGCGGGACGCGGATCAAGGTGGTCTGCCTGTCACCGGTCGGGCTTGAGGCCCAAGTGGTCTCCGAGGCCCCCGCTACGGGAGGGCCGAGCCCGATGCGCGGGGTTTGCTGCGGATCGCGCGGGAAGGTCCGAAGTCGCGGAGATCACGCTCGGTTCCGGCGCTGGTCGCCGCTGTGCTCGCGGAGCAGGTCGGTGTGGCGGGCGACGCCGTCCACGCGCGCCGCGAGGTCGGGGTGGTCGGACGCCAGATACGCGTGCGTAACCGTCAGGGGGCCGACGAGGGCGACCGCGTCGTTGTCGGCGAGGGCGGCGGTGAGCTCGACGAGAGGGGTGCGCGCGGCGGCGGGCAGGTCGGTGAGCGCGGTGATCTGGCCGGCGAGCTGGCGCAGGTCCGCCGCGTTGGTGCGGGCCCAGGTGGTGACGCTGCGATCGGCGGCGCGGCGGTCGCGGGTGGCCCGTACCCGCTGCTCGCCCGTGGACCCCGGGTTTCCGGGGCGTACGCGCAGGTAGCGGCGTTCGGCGGCCTGGCGGCTGGAGACGCCGAGGGGGCGGGCGAGGTCGGCCCAGCTGGCGCCCGCCTCCCGGGCCTCTTCGATCAGGCCCGGTTCCCACTCGGCGAGCTGATCGCGCACTTCGCGCAGCAGCAGCAGCGCGGCAAGTGCCTGCTCCGAGCCGACCTGGCCGGGCTCGGGGTGTTCTGTGTCCCGCGATGCCCGGGCGGCGTGCAGGGCCTCGTGGATCGTGTTCAGCGCTGCGGCGGCGAGGAAGGACGTGGGGGTGAGACCGCGGGCGCGGGGGGTGGGCTCATCGTCCATGGTCATGGAGTCTCCAATCGTGGTGTCGTCATCTCGACGACGCTCTACTTGTCATCACTTGGATGACATGTTACAACGATGGCAGGTGACCGCATTGGCGGCAAAGTGCCTGACCTGAACACTGGAGGTGTTTCACGATGTTGATGCGCACCGACCCGTTCCGTGAGCTTGACCGGCTCACCCAGCAGCTCCTGAACACGACCGGCACGTGGTCGCAGCCGACGGCGATGCCGATGGACGCCTACCGAGAGGGCGAGGAGTACGTGATCGCCCTCGACCTGCCCGGTGTCTCCACGGACGCGATCGACATCGACGTCGAGCGGAACATGCTGACCGTGAAGGCCGAGCGGCGGCCCGTCAGCAAGGCGGACGACGTGCAGATGGAGCTCTCCGAGCGGCCTCTGGGCGTCTTCTCGCGCCAGGTCGTGCTGGCCGACACCCTGGACGCCGACCACATCGAGGCGGACTACGACGCGGGTGTGCTGACCCTGCGTATCCCGATCGCCGAGCGCGCCAAGCCCCGCAAGATCGCCATCGGTGGCGGCTCCGCGCGCAAGGAGATCAGCGGCTGAGTTCCCCCTGTCAGCCGCGCCGGAGACGGGGAGACGGCCTTCCCTGCGGCCGTCCCCCGTCCCCCGTCCCCCGTCCCCCGTCCCCCGTCCCCCGTCCTCCGCTTGTCGCCGCACGCAAGGGAGTAGCTATGGCTATGCGATGGGAGGCGTTCCTGGACCAGGTCAAGGAACGCGGCAAGTACGAGACCACCGAGGAAGCCGCGCGAGCGGCCCGCACGGTGCTGGCGCTGCTGGGCGCGCACTTGGTGGGCGAGGTACGGGCGGAACTGGCCGCCCGCCTGCCGGAGGAACTGGCACTCATCCTGCTCAATCCGCTCCAGGCGTACGAGCCGCTCTCCCCCGAGCGCTTCGTACGGGCCACCGCGGCATGGATCGAGGGAGCCACGGAACAGACCGCGGCCTGGGACGTGAGCGCTGTGCTCAGCGTGGCCGCGGACGCCGCGGGCGAAGAGCTCACCCGCCGCATCCTGCTCCAGCTCCCGTCCGGCTACGACTTGCTGTTCGGCCACCCTCAGCGCGGATGACCCACAGGCAGCGACTTCGCTTTCCCTGACGGAACGACACCGGTGGCCGGCGGGCGACCCCCGGCCACCGGTGCAGACGAGAAAGGCAACCACGTCAGCGATGATTACCCAGCAGGAGCCGTGCCCGTCCACCGTGGGCATGACGTTCGAGCAGATGCTGGAAAGGGTGCGGTACGAAGGCGCGTACCCCACCCGCGCACAGGCCGAGGAGACCGTGCGCGCCGTACTGTCCGCCCTCGGGCGCCAGGTCACGGGCGATGAACGCGTGGAGCTCGCGGCCAGGCTGCCGCACGAGGCCGCCGTCACCTTCACATCCGAGATCCCCGCCACCGAACCCCTCACCGGCTGGGACTTCGTCAGGGACCTGGCCTCCCGTACCGGCGGCACGGTGGCCACCACCCGCTGGGACACCGGCACCGTCTTTCACATCGTGGCCCAGCTCGCCGGCAAGGAGCTCCTCAGCCGCATCCTCGCCCAACTCCCGTCCGGCTACGCCCTGCTGTTCGGCCGCGCCGAGCTCACCCAGCCGGCCTGACGCGGCAGCGGCGATACTCCGCGACGGGCGGTCGAGCCCCCTGCGGCAGCACAGCACACCCCACCGCAAGTCCTTGTGTGACGTCAAAACGAGCCGACATCGCAAACCCGGTCAGGAGGTGCCTCCCACAGTCACGTCGAAACGGCTTCCGCCCTCGGATACAAAGCCGGTGAGACGTAGTCGCGGACGACTTCGACGTCGACCGCGGGGAGGCGCCGGCCGGGGTTCCCGTCGGCCATCACGATCGGGACGCCGGGAGGCTCGTCGTGGGCCCGCGCCGCCACCGAGCACCTGCTCTCCCTGGGACACACCACGGTCCGGCACCTCGCGGGCCCGCAGGACTCCTACTCCGCCCGCCACCGGGTCACTGCCTGGCACACGACGCTGAAGGAAGCCGGAGCCCCCGTCCCGCCGGTCAGCCACGGCGACTGGAGCGCCGAGTCCGGCTACGCCATCGGCCGTGAACTCGCCGCCCGGGACGACATCACCGCCGTCTTCGCCGGCAACGACCACATGGCGATCGGCCTGATCCGGGCCCTGACCGAAGCCGGTCGCACCGTGCCGGACGACGTGAGCGTCGTCGGCTTCGACGACATCGCCGAGGCCGCCTACCTCCAGCCACCACTCACCACCGTGCACCAGGACTTCGAGGAGATGGGCCGCGCCTGCGTCGCCGTACTGCTGCGGCAGATCGAGGGCGGCGAGTCGATCGCGGGACTGATCGACTCCGTCGAACCCCGACTCGTCGTACGCGCGAGCACCGCGCCTCCGCCGACACAGCCGAGGACGAAGAAGCCGTAGGAGCCCGTCAGAGCCCTGCCCGGGGACCCTGATACCCCAGGCGGTCTGCCGCCGAGCGACGAGACACCCTTACCGGCCATGGGGACCAGCGGTACAGCCGTTGGCGCCAAGGGCTTGATCTTGGTCGTCCAGCAGTCTGCGGACGCCGCGCGACCCGGACGCGGTCGAACTCGACGACGAAGAGGAGCGATCGTGTGGCCCGATGCGCCGGCACCCCGTCCGGGGCCGGTCAGTCTTCGAGTTCGTGGCGAACACGTCGGGACGGGCTGAACGTGTAGAGGTCGAGGATGTCGGGCGCCTCGGCGAGGCCGGGCCCGCCGTTCTTGATCCAGACAGTGATGTCGGCAGCGGCGCCGGGGTCGTTGACCTGCCCGAGCCAGACCGGGCGTCCGCCGGCCTCGCGGCCTTCGGCGGAGGGCTGGATGACGATGACGTTGGCGCGCTCGCACGCGTCGAGGCAGTCGGTTCGCCGGACCGTCGCGACTCCGGCCAGTTGGGCGCGCAGGTCGGTGAGCTGGGCTTCGTGGTCCAGCCGCGGGACCTTGGCCGGGGTGCCGCAGCAGCAGCCGCGACAGACGGTGACGGTGGGCCGGGCTGCCCCCGGCGCGGGGGCGGTCTTCTTGGTGCGGCGGCTCACCGCATGTCCTGTGCTGCGCGGTTCCAGGCTGCGTCACGCAGCAGACGCAGCCCGTTGAGGCCGACGACGACGGTTGAGCCCTCGTGGCCGAGAACACCGAGCGGCAGCGGCAGGTGGCCCACCAGGTCCCAGACGACCAGGCCGGAGATGAACACCGCGGCGATGACCAGGTTCTGCACCACCAGGCGGCGGGCCGCCCGCGAGAGGGCGATGACCTTGGGGACGGTGGCGAGTTGATCACGGACGATGACGGCGTCGGCGGTCTCCAGGGCGAGGTCGGAGCCGGCGCGGCCCATGCCGATGCCGGTGTGGGCGGCGGCCAGGGCGGGGGCGTCGTTGACGCCGTCGCCGATGACCAGCACCTTGCGTCCGCCGGCCTCCAGGCGCCGTACGACTTCGACCTTGTCCTGGGGCAGGAGGCCGGCGTGGACCTCGTCGCCGGTGATGCCGACCTCGGCGGCCAGGCGGGCGGCGGCGCGTGGGTTGTCGCCCGTCACCAGCATCGGGGTGCTGCCGGTCAGCGTGGTCAGGGCGGCGACGGTCGCGGCGGCGTCGGGACGCAGCCGGTCGGCGACGCCGAGCACCCCGACGGGGACGCTGTCGCGCAGGACCAGGACAGCCGTGCGGCCGCCGTCCTCCAGGTCGGCCGCCACCTCGGCGGCGCGGGCCGAGCCGGTGTCGTCGTCTCCGTCGAGGAGGCGGGCGGGTGCGCCGACCGCAACCGCCTGGCCCTCGACGGTGGCGGTGACACCGACGCCGGGCGTGGAGGTGAAGTCCCGCATGCCGACGATGGCCAGGTCGCGGGTGCGGGCGGCGTCGACGACGGCGCGGGCCAGGGGGTGTTCGCTGGGGTGCTCGGCGGCGGCCGCCAGCGCCAGCAGGGCGTCCTCACTCAGCCCGGAGCCGTCCAGGGGGCGGATGTCGGTGACGCGGGGGGTGCCCTCGGTCAGGGTGCCCGTCTTGTCCAGGGCGACCGCGTCGATCTGCCCGAGACGCTCCATCACCACGGCGGACTTCACCAGGACGCCGTGGCGTCCGGCGTTGGCGATCGCCGACAGCAGCGGCGGCATCGTCGCCAGGACCACCGCGCACGGCGAGGCCACGATCATGAAGGTCATCGCCCGCAGCAGCGCGCCGGTCAGGCCCGCGCCGAACGCGAGGGGGACCAGGAAGACCGCCAGGGTCGCGAAGACCATGCCCAGGCTGTACCGCTGTTCGACCTTCTCGATGAACAGCTGGGTGGGCGCCTTGGTCTCGGAAGCTTCCTCGACCATGGCCACGATCCGGGCGATCACCGAGTCGGAGGCGTCCCGCTCGACCTTCACCCGCAGGGCCCCGGTGCCGTTGAGAGTGCCGGCGAAGACCTCGTCCCCGGCCTCCTTCGCGACCGGCAGCGGCTCCCCGGTGATGGTGGCCTGGTCCACCTCGCCGGCCCCGGTGAGGACACGGCCGTCCGCGCCGACCCGCTCGCCGGGGCGGACCAGGATGGTGTCCCCGACCACCAGGTCCTCGGTCGGAACCGTCGACTCGCTCCCGTCGTAGGCAAGCCGGGTGGCGACGGTCGGTGCGAGGTCGAGCAGACCACGCACCGCATCCCGTGTACGGGTGGTGGCCAGAGCCTCCAGGGCGCCGGAGGTGGCGAAGATGACGATCAGCAGCGCGCCGTCCATCACCTGCCCGATCGAAGCCGCGCCGATCGCGGCCACGATCATCAACAGGTCCACATCCAGGGTCTTCTCACGCAGCGCCGTCAGCCCGGCCCAGGCCGGTTCCCACCCACCGGTGACGTAGGCGGCGGCGTAGAGAGGGCCCCACGACCAGGCGGGTGCGCCGGTCAGCTGGATCGGCAGGGCGATCAGGAACAGCACCAGCGCGGCGGCCGCCCAGCGAGCCTCGGCCAGAGCGAACACCCGCGTACGCCGCTTCGACGCCGTACGCGGAGCGGCAGGAGCTGCCCGATCGGACCGCTGGATCAGGTCAGCAGACATGACAAAACAACCCTTCGCGGGTGGAAGACGGCGACACATCCACCGTACAGGAACATCTGAACAGGTCTTCATACGTGACCAGTAGGATGGGCGGCATGGGCCACGGAGCGGACGACAAGCACCACGCCACCCCTCGCGAGCGCCTGGATGCGGCGGGGGCCACTGACGTCGCCGCCACCCTTCAGGCCCTGGCGACCCCTTCGCGGCTGTACATCCTGGCCCGCCTCCAGGAAGGCCCCTGCGCGGTCGGCGACCTTGCCGAGGCCGTGGGCATGGAGGCCTCCGCCTGCTCCCACCAGCTCCGCCTGCTGCGCAATCTCGGGCTCGTCACCGGAGAACGCCGGGGCCGTTCCATCGTCTACGCCCTCTACGACAACCACGTCGCCGAGCTTCTGGAACAGGCCCTCTTCCACGTCGAGCACCTGCGGCTCGGCCTGCGTGACGCCCCCACGACCGAAGCGGCGCCGACCGCTGTCCGGCGGTAGGCCGGTCACGTTCCGCGACTCTCACAAGTGAACAGCTGTGAGAGTTCCGCGAGAGCCCCGAAAGCGCCCGCGTTCCCGCAGGTCGCCGTCGCCGCTCGCAAAAGCCCGCCCTCTCGGAACCGGCATGTTGTGGAGCACTTCTGAGAGGTCGGTCATGGCGATGTGAATCATGGACGTGGCATGCGCCGCTGCCGCTACCGGGGACAGCCGAAGGCCCACCTTCAGCATGTGCTCACAGACATCGCCGTGAACATCGAGCGTTTCAGCGGTCTGTCATCGGCCGACGGAGTACTCCGACAAGATCAGGCTGAGGCGACGTCTCGTTCCGGCCAGATCCACCGCGAGATGGAAAATAGAGGCACGGTGGCAGGCAATGGGTGACGCTGATGTGCACCGTCCCTCATACGGTCCACAGGCACAGGAGGTTGCGGTATGCACCACGCGCCCAACCAGGGCCAGGATGTGCTGAAGTTCCGGACGACGGATGTGGACGAGGCTCGGCAGGCCCTCCAAGAACGCTTCTACGCCAACTTCATCGACGTGCCCGACGGCAGCGCCGAGTTCACGGCCCGGTACGACATCGCCGCATTCGGTCCGCTCACACTCGGACGTCTGGCTTTCGGCGCGGAGGTGCGCATACGGTTCGGGGAACTCGGCTCTTACCACGTGGACATCCCCCTGGGCGGCCACCTGGCCTGGCGTCAAGGAACGCACACCAATGCGGTGGCGACGACCACGAACGCCGCCGTCTTCCAGCCGCACGGCGACACGGCCCTGGATCGAGTGAGCACCGACTGCTCCATGCTGGCCGTGAAGATCGACCCCAAGGCCCTCAACGATCAACTCGAACGCCTTCTCGGCCGACCGCTGCGCACCCCCGTCGTCCTCAGGCCCGAACTCGACGTCGCGCACGGCGCGGGCCTCAGCTGGGTCCGGATGATCCGCGCGGTGTTCGACGAGATGCGGGCCGGCGGGCTGCTCACCCGGCCGATGGTCGCCCGCCCGCTCCAGGAGGCCCTGCTGACCGGGCTCCTCCTCGCCACCGGCCACCGCTACCGCGACGAGCTCGACCGACCAAAACCCGCGCTGCGCCCGGGCCCCGTCAAGCGTGCTGTCGAGGCCATGCACAGCATGCCGCAACACCCGTTCACGGTAGGAGAGTTGGCCGTGCTCGCCGGGGTGAGCGTGCGGCGACTCCAGGAAGCCTTCCAGCAGTACGTCGGCATGACCCCGCTGGCCTACCTCACCGACGTCCGCCTCACCCGCGCCCACGACGAGCTGCGCCGCGGCACACCGGGCGAAGTGAACGTGAGCGAGGTCGCCCATCGCTGGAGCTTCGACCACCTGGGCCGCTTCGCGTCCCGCTACCGAGCGCGCTTCGGCGAGTTGCCCTCGCAGACACTGCGTTCCGGGTGACCACGGCCCACACCATCGCCCCGCGCTGTGCGGACAACAGCCGCGCTCAGTGGATCGTGCGCGGCGGCTACCACGCGCTAGATTCCTGGAGTTCGCGCGTCCGCCTCTTCGGTCCGCCGCGCGGACATCGGCCGGCCCATCTCCACCCCTTCGGGCCGGTCACCGCCCGTCGGCGCCCCCCAAAATAGCCGCGGGCGGGTCGGCAGCGCACACGCGGCCTGGACCCCGCCACGGTGTGCTGCCCGACACCGGTGAAGGTCCGGGCCGGGGTCGGCGCCGGCCCGGACCTTGACCGTACCGAAGCCATACCGATGAGGCAGAACCCCGCGTCCGGTCCTCGGACGGTCCCGGGTTCGCGGTCATCACAAAGAAGTTGAAGAAGTTCAAGAGCGTTTTGTCCTGGCGATGGCGTTTGGTTCGAAGTCAGGTGTCGCGCCAGTTCGGGGTGGATTCGCGGGTGAGGCGTCTGCTGATGACGTGGATCATCGCGAGGCGGATCATGGCTTCGGAGCGGTGCGGGTGGGTCTTGTAGTCGCGGGCGAGGCGGCGACGGTGCATGAGCCGGCCGAAGGTTCGCTCGACCGTCCAGTGTTTCGGGATCGGGGTGAATCCCCCGGCCCCTGGGGCGCGTTGGACGATTTCGAGGTCGATGCCGAGGGCGGTTGCCTACTCGACGAGGTGCTGGCGGTAGCCGCCGTCGACCCAGACCTTGCGCGAAATGGGGTGGCCGGTGGCGGCCTGTTCCAGGAGGGGTCGGCCGACGGCCCGGCCTGCCGCAGTGACGAGGTCAGAGCGAGGCCCGCCGCCCAGGAGCCGATGGCGATGCCCACGTTGGACGACGAACTGCTCAGTGCGCCGGCGAGAGTGGGAGCGGAACCGGCGAAGCGCATGACCAGCGCGCCGAGCACCGGGGTCGCGGCGAAACCGGTCACCCCCATGACCGTCACCAGAACAACGGTCGCCACGGGGCTCGTGGAGAAGAACACCAACAAGAGCAGGACCAGTGTGCTGGCGGCGGCGGCCGTGATGAGGGTCGCGAGTGGCCGGCGGTCGCCCAGGCGCCCACCGAGCGTGGTGCCCAGCAGGGCGCCCAGACCGTAGCCGGTCAGGACCAGGGCCACGGCCGCAGTGGCGATCCCGGCCCGTTCGGTGAGCAGCGGCGAGATGTAGGTGTAGGTGGCTAGGAACCCGCCCAGGAGCAATGCGATGGCACTCAGCGCCAGCCAGACCCGGGCCCTGGCGCAGGGCGGTGAACTCGGCCCGGACGGAGCGTACTTCGCCCCGTTCCTCGTCGGGGATGTACCGGCCGATGACCGCCGCGGCGCAGGCTGACAGGGCGGCCAGTACCCAGAACGGTCCTCGCCAGTCCGACGCCTGCCCCAGCCACGCGCCCAGCGGCACTCCCGCGACGTTGGCCACGGTCAGGCCACCCATCAGCAGGCCCGGGGCTCGTGACGTCGCGGCCGGGCCGGCCGCGGTCGTCGCCACTACCGCGGCGACACACCAGAAGGCGCCCGTGGCCGGCGCGGTGACGACACGGGCCGTGAGCACGACCGCGAAGGACGAGCTGAGCGCGGCGACCACATGGCCGAGGGCGAAGACGACGAGCGCGAGGACCAGCGTGGACCGCCTCGGCAGGCGCAGCGTCGCGATCGCCATCGCCGGTGCGCCGACGATCATGCCTACTGCGAATGCCGTGATCAGCAGGCCCGCGTGGGACACGCTGCCGCCCAGATCGTCCGCGATCTCGGGCAGCAGGCCCGCGACAACGAATTCGGTGGTGCCCATCAGAAAGGTCCCGGCGGCGAGTACCCAGGCGACGAAGGGCAGCTTGCCGGACCGGTTGTCGGTCACGGGTGACATACGGTGGCGTTCTCTTTCCGGAGCGGAGTACGGCTGCCGCAGAGGGACGCCGCACAGCATTGCACCGCGAATGCGTTCTGTGAGGGGGAGGATTCTCTCCCTTGACGGATGCGGAGCGCATGCGTATGTCCCGCCGCTTCGGACTTCCATCAAACGGCTGTTGACCGAGCATCAAGTCAAGAGGGGTGCAGGTCAGAAGCCGCTTCGGTACGCCTGGCCGCCGGTTGAGCAGGTGACCGCTCTGTCGGGCCTATCGGCACTTTTCGCGCAGCGAGTGCAGGTAGGCGCTGGAGCGGCGGGCGAAGCTGAGCGAGTCGGGCGGGCTGTCGTACTCGGCCTGCCAGTGGTGGGCGAGGCGTTCGCCGCGCAGTCGGGTCACGGCGGAGATGAACCGTTGGTAGTCGATGTCGCCGTCACCCACGTCGACCATGCGGTAGCCGAACTGGTTCGTCGGGTCGCTCACGCCGTCCTTCACGTGGAAGAGCGGGTAGCGGTGGGGCTGCTTCAGCACATAGTCCAGGGGCTCGAACGGGGCGGGCGTTCCGTCCGGCCGCTTCGAGAAGCGGAACCGGCCCGCGTAGGCCCAGAAGATGTCCATCTCCAGGTACACGAGGCCGGGGTCGGTCTCGGCGAGCAGTACGTCGTAGAGGCGCACGTCGGGCCGGTCGGTCGCGAAGCCGAACTCGTCGGAGTGGTTGTGCTGGTAGAACTTCATGCCTCGCTTCCTGGCCGCCGCGCCGAACACGTTGAACTCCTCGGCGGCGCGCTTCCACGCGTCGACGGTCGAGCCGTAGCGGCCCGGTCCCGAGGCGGTGCCGATGTGTTTGAGACCGAGGGCCTCGGCGTCGTCGAGGACCTTGGTGAGGTTGTCGGCGAAGGTGTACGCGGTCGGGTCGTCGGCGTAGTAGCCCACGTGGCTGCCGATCGGGTTCAGGCCGTGGTTCCTTGCCAGCCGCCTGAGTTGGGCCAGGGTGATCGGGCCCGCCGACCCCTGCGTGTAGCCGGCGAACTCGACTTCGTCGTAGCCGTACTTCTCCAGCTCGGCGAAGACGGGCGCGAAGCCCAGCGTGGAGACCTTGTCGCGCAGGCTGTAGAGCTGGATGCCGAGCCGGCCGGGCGGCAGGAGCGGACGGCCGCGGCCCGAGACGCCGGCCGGGGTGTCGGTCGCCGCCGCTGCGGGGGACGGGACGGTGGCCAGCAGTGCGGCGGCGGTGGCGCCCGCCGCCACGCCGAGCATGCCTCGTCTGGTGAGACGCTGGGTGAGTTCGGGATCGGTCCGGGAGATGCGGCTCATGTCTGAAACTCCTTGATGCCGGGGGGCGTTGTCGGTCTGGAGGGACTTCACGTCGGTGGTCACGAGGTGGTCGCCGTGCCGAGCCGATCCATGAGCGGCTCGACGGGACCGTTCCGGGATTGCGGTGGGTCCGGACTGTGTGAGGCCGGGCGCGCGGGCGTTATCGAGCCGGGTCGTAGTACGTGAACCGGGCGTCCGGTTCCGAGGCGGTCGAGCGCGATCCGCGTGGTGGCGAGAGCGAAGGAGTTCAGTTGCCGAAAGCCGCGTCGAAGGAGGCCGACGGCGCCTCGAAGTCAAACGTCTTGAGGCGTCGCAGCGCCTCGGGAGCGCCCTGCAGCCGGTCCATGCCGGCGTCCTCCCACTCCACGGAGATCGGGCCCCGGTAGTCGATGGAGCCCAGCATCCGGAAGACGTCCTCCCAGGGGACGTCACCGTGTCCGGCGGACACGAAGTCCCAGCCCCGTCGGGGGTCGCCCCAGGGCAGGTGGGAGCCGAGGCGCCCGTTTCTGCCGTCGAGGCGCTTGCGGGCCTCCTTGCAGTCGACGTGGTAGATGCGGTCGCGGAAGTCCCACAGGAACCCGACCGGGTCGAGGTCCTGCCACACGAAGTGCGAGGGGTCGAAGTTGAGGCCGAAGGCGGGACGGTGGCCGACGGCCTCCAGGGCGCGGTGGGTGGTCCAGTAGTCGTAGGCGATCTCGCTGGGGTGAACCTCATGTGCGAAGCGCACGCCCTCGGTGTCGAAGACGTCGAGGATCGGGTTCCAGCGCTCGGCGAAGTCGTCGTATCCGCGCTCGATCATCGGCTGGGGGGCGGGCGGGAACATGGCGACGAGGTGCCAGATCGCGGACCCGGTGAAACCGATGACCGTGTCCACGCCGAAGGCGGCCGCCGCTCGGGCGGTGTCGGCGATCTCGGCCGCGGCCCGCCGGTGCACGCCTTCCGCCTCGCCGTCGCCCCAGATGCGGGCGGGCAGGATGGCCTGATGGCGTTCGTCGATGATGGCGTCGCAGACGGCCTGGCCGACGAGATGGTTGGAGATCGCCCAGCACTTCAGGCCGTACTTGTCGAGGAGTTGGTGTCGCGAGCTGATGTACGTCGGGTCCGCGAGGGCCTTGTCCACTTCGAAGTGGTCGCCCCAGCAGGCGAGTTCGAGGCCGTCGTAGCCGAAGTCGCGGGCGAGGCGGCAGACCTCCTCCAGGGGCAGGTCGGCCCACTGGCCGGTGAAGAGCGTGAAGGTGCGCGGCATGTGCGGGCCCTCCTCAGATGGCGATGGGGGTGTAGACGGAGTTCTTCTCGGCGCTCTCCTCCACCGCGGCGAGCACGCGCTGTACCTGCAGCCCGTCCGCGAAGGAGGGCTCGGGCACACGGCCCGCGGCGATCGCGTGGACCAGGTCACGGGCCTGGTGGACGAAGGTGTGCTCGTAGCCGAGTCCGTGGCCCGGGGGCCACCAGGCGTCGAGGTAGGGGTGGTCGGGTTCGGTGACGAGGATGCGGCGGAAGCCCGCGTGGGTGCCGGGCTCCGTGCCGTCGTAGTACGACAGTTCGTTGAGCCGCTCCAGGTCGAGGGCGAGTGAGCCGCGGTCGCCGTTGAGTTCGATGCGCAGGGCGTTCTTGCGTCCGGTGGCGTACCGGGTGGCCTCGAAGGAGGCGACGGCGCCGGAGGCGAAGCGGCCGGTGAACAGGGCCGCGTCGTCGACGGTGACCTGGCCGGTGCCGGCGGCCGGGCCGGCGGGCAGCGGGCGTTCCCGGACGAAGGTCTCGGTGAGCGCGGAGACTCCGGTGAGCGGCTCCCCCGCCAGGTGCTGTGCGAGGTCGACGATGTGTGCGCCGAGGTCGCCGAGCGAGCCCGATCCCGCGTGCTCCCGGCGCAGCCGCCAGGTCAGCGGGAACTCCGGGTCCACCAGCCAGTCCTGAAGGTATGTCACCCGTGCGTGCCGCAGCGTGCCGATCCGACCCTCGGCGACCATCCGGCGGGCGAGCGCGGCGGCGGGCACACGCCGGTAGTTGAAGCCGACCATGGCCAACTGCCCTTGCTGGTAGGCCACTTCGGCGGCGTCCGCCATCGCCGCGGCCTCCTCGACGGAGTTCGCGAGGGGTTTCTCGCACAGCACGTGCTTGCCGGCGGCCAGTGCGGCGAGGGCTATCTCGGCGTGGCTGTCGCCGGGGGTGCAGATATCGACGAGGTCGATGTCGTCCCGTGCGATCAACGCCCGCCAGTCGGTCTCGGCTTCAGCCCACCCGTGCCGGTCGGCCGCCTCGCGCACGGCGGTTCGGTCGCGTCCGCAGAGTACGGCCAGGACCGGGCGTCGGGGCAGGTCGAAGACGCGGCCCACGGTGCGCCAGCCCTGGGAGTGGGCGGCGCCCATGAAGGCGTAACCGACCATGCCGACGCGGAGCGGGGGCTTCGCGTCCTCGGTCCCGTCCGATCGCTGCGGCTGTCCCATGCGGAATGTGCTCCTCGTCCTCGGGGGGTGGTGCCGTGAGGGGTGCGGGCGGAACCCCTCACCGGAAACCGGCGGACATGTACGTGTCGACGTTGGTCTTGTCGACGACGGCCGAGTAGACCGTGATCGACGCCGGGATCTCGTACTCGGCGAGGCCGCCGACACCCTTCCCCTGGACGAGCGCGCGGGCCAGGTCGATCGCGGAGGCGGCCATGGTCGGCGGGTAGAGGACGGTTGCCTGCAGCACACCGTTGCCCTGCTTGATGGCCTGGAACGCGGACAGGGCGCCGGCTCCTCCGACCATCAGGAAGCCGTCCCGCCCGGCCTGGTCGATGGCGCGCAGCGCGCCCACGCCCTGGTCGTCGTCGTGGTTCCACAGCGCGTCGAACTTCGGCTGGGCCTGGAGGAGTTGGGCCATCTTGGCCTGTCCGGACTCGACGGTGAAGTCGGCGGCCTGGCGGGCCACCTTCTTGATGTTGGGGTAGTTCTTGAGGGCGTCGTCGAAGCCCTGGGTGCGCTGCTTGGTCAGCTCCAGGTTGTCCAGTCCGGCGAGCTCGACGACGCGGGCGTTCGCCTTCCCCTTGAGTTTCTCGCCGATGTAGTGGCCGGCGTTGAGGCCCATGCCGTAGTTGTCGCCGCCGATCCAGCACCGGTACGCCTGCGGGGTGTTGAAGATCCGGTCGAGGTTGATCACCGGAATGCCCGCGCGCATCGCCTTCAGGCCGACCTGGGTGAGTGCCTTGCCGTCGGCGGGCAGCACCACCAGGGCGTCGACCTTCTTGTTGATGAGGGTCTCGATCTGGCCGATCTGGGTCGCGGTGTCGTTGGAGCCCTCGGTGACCTCCAGTGTGACGTCCGTGTATTTCTTGGCGCGGCTCTGGGCGTTGTCGTTGATGGCGTTGAGCCAGCCGTGGTCGGCCTGCGGTCCGGCGAAGCCGATGGTGACGTGCTTGCCGGGCTTGTCGTCGGCGGCGGACTGGCCGGCCGAGGCGGGCGCCTCGTCCTTGGAGGCGTTGCTCGTGCATCCGGTGAGGAGGGCGCCGGCGGACACGGCGGCCGTCCCGAACAGCAGTCCTCTGCGACTGGTCAGCTGTGGCATGGTGGTGAACCCTTTCCTCAGGTCGTGCTCGCGCTACGGCGCTGGACCAGCACGGCGGCGACGATGATCGCGCCCTTGGCGATCTGCTGGACGTCGGTCTGCAGATTGTTCAGGGCGAAGATGTCGGTGATCGTGGTGAAGACCAGGACTCCGAGCACGGAGCCGGTGATGGTGCCGCGCCCCCCGGTGAGCAGGGTGCCGCCGATGATCGCGGCGGCGATGGCATCGAGTTCGTACAGGTTGCCGTTGGTGTTCTGGCCCGAGCCGGACAGGATGACCAGCAGGAAGGCGGCGATGCCGCAGCACAGTCCGGACAGCAGGTAGAGGTACAGCCGCTGGCGGCGTACGTCGATGCCGGCGAGCCGGGCCGCCTCCGCGTTGCCGCCGACGGCGACCGTGCGGCGGCCGAAGGTGGTGCGGTTGAGCAGCAGCCAGCCGATGACCGTGACGAGGGCGAAGACCAGCACGAGCGGTGGGATGCCGAGCACGTAGGAGTCGCGGTCGCCGAGTCGCAGGACGCTGTCGACCGTGACGATCTGCGTCCTGCCGTCGGTGATCTGCAGGGCGAGTCCGCGCGCCGAGGCGAGCATGGCGAGGGTGGCGATGAACGGGACCATCCCGCCGTATGCGATGAGCAGTCCGTTGACCAGGCCGCAGCCCAGGCCGACGACGGCCGCGGTGAAGAGGATGCCGGCCAGGCCGTACTCCTGGGTGGCGACCGTGGTCGCCCACACCGAGGCGAGTGCGACGATCGCGCCGACCGACAGGTCGATGCCGCCGGAGGTGATGACGAAGGTCATGCCGACGGTGACGACGCCGATCACGGAGGCCTGGGTGAGCACGAGTTGGAGGTTGCGGATGTCGAGGAACTCGTCCGGCTTGGTGATGCCGCCGATGAGGATCAGAACGGCGAGCACACCGACCAGGGACAGGGTGCGGAGATCGGCACGGGCCACGAACGCGCGCCACGCGGGCGGCTCGGGCACCGGCGCCGCCTTATTGGTGTTGTCCAAGGGCGGGGACACGGGTTGCGTCATGACGCCGGGCTTCCTTCCATGACCAGGTCGAGTACGCGGTGTTCGTCCAGTTCGCGGGCGGGTGCCTCGTGTACGACGCGGCCCTCGCGCAGGACCAGGACGCGGTCGGCGAGGCCGAGCACCTCCGGCACCTCGCTGGACACCAGCAGGACGGCGAGTCCGTCGTCGGCCAGTCGGCGGACCACTGCGTACAGTTCGGCGCGCGCTCCGACGTCGACTCCCCGCGTCGGTTCGTCGAGCAGCAGGACACGGCAGCCGCGCAACAGCCAGCGCGCGAGGACGGCCTTCTGCTGGTTGCCGCCGGAGAGCGTGCGCACGGGCGCCGAGGGGTTGTCGGGGCGCAGCGAGAGTTCGCGGGTCGCGGCCCGGGCCGCGCCCTGTTCGGCGACGCGGTCGATCCAGCCGCCGCGGGAGAAGCGGGACAGGGAGGAGACCGACACGTTGCGGGTGACGGACTCCAGCATCAGCAGCGCCTGGGCCTTGCGTTCCTCGGGGGCGAGGCCGACTCCGGCGCGGACGGCTGCACGGACGCTGCCGGGCCGCAACGGGCTTCCGCCGACGAGGACTTGGCCGCCGGTGGGCTTGCGGGCTCCGTAGATCGTCTCCAGGATCTCGGAGCGGCCGGAGCCGACGAGTCCGGCGAGGCCGACGATCTCTCCGGGGCGCACGACCAGGTCGAGCGGTTCGAACTCACCGTCCCGGGCCAGTCCCCGGACCTCCAGCAGCGGCGTGCTCTCCGGCCGCGAGGCCGGTCGCTCGGGGAACACGTGGTCGACATCGCGTCCCGTCATCAGTGCCACGACCTCGCGGGTCGGCGTGGTCTTCGCGGGCAGCCCGCCCGCGACGGCCCGCCCGTCCTTGAGGACGGTGACGCGGTCGCCGATGCGGCGGATCTCCTCCAGACGGTGCGAGATGTAGACCACCGCGACGCCCTCCGCGGTGAGGTCGGCGACGATCCGGAACAGGTTGTCGACCTCGTCCGGGTCGAGGGCCGCGGACGGCTCGTCCATCACGATCAGCCGTACGTCGTGGGAGAGCGCCCGCGCCATGGACACGATCTGCCGCTGCGCCGCCGACAACTCCCCCACGAGCCGTGCCGGGTCGATCTCGGGATGCCCAAGTCGCTTGAGCAGCAAGCCTGTTGAGACCCGTGCCGCCTTACCGCGCACGATGAAGCCGACGGCGGTCGGCTCGTGGCCGAGGTGGACGTTCTCGGCCACCGACAGGTGCTCCACGAGGTCGAGTTCCTGGTAGATGGTGGCGATGCCGAGACGCATGGCGGCGCTGGGCGAGCGCAGTGCGGCGGGCTCGCCGCGCCAGTGGATGGTGCCGGTGTCGGGTTGGTGGGCACCGGCGAGGACCTTGATGAGGGTGGATTTCCCGGCCCCGTTCTGACCGAGCAGGCAGTGCACCTCACCGGCCTTGACGTCGAGGTCGACGCCGTCGAGGGCCCGGACTCCGGGGAACGACTTGGTGATGTCGGACATGCTGAGCAGCGGTGGTTGTGGTGCCATGTGGGTTCCCCTCGGCGGGCGTGCGAAGCGGGTTCCAGAGCGAAAACGCCTGTGGGGAGCGGCGTTTCGGGCAGAGCAGAGCCGAGCGCTGTGCTGGTGGTCTCGTGGAAGGTGCGTCTGTTACGCGGGTGCGAACAGGTGGTCGCTGATGAGGCGGGCGGCGCCGATGACTCCGGCGTTCTGGCCCAACTCCCCCAGAACGATCGGCAGGTTGCCGGTCGCGAGGGGCAGTGACTGGCGGTAGACCTGGGTGCGGATGGCGGCGAGCAGGGTGTGGCCGGCGCCGGTCACCCCGCCGCCGATCACCACCAGGCCGGGGTTGAAGAAGGAGACGAGCCCGGCGATGACCTGTCCGGTGCGGGTGCCGCCCTCCCGGATCAGGTCGAGCGAGGTGGCGTCGCCGGCGGCGGCCGCGGCGGCGACGTCGACGGCGGTCAGCGTGCCGTTCGCCGCCAGTCTGTCCGCGAGCTGCGCCGACAGCCCCTGCTGGGCTGCCTCCAGCGCGTCGCGGGCCAGCGCCGCGCCACTGAAGTGGGCCTCAAGGCAGCCCCGGTTGCCACAGGCGCACGGACGTCCGTCGGGCACGGCCTGGATGTGCCCGATGTCGCCCGCGCTGCCCGTCACCCCGCGGTGGACGTCCCCGCCGACGACGATGCCGCAGCCGATACCGGTGCCGATCTTGATGCAGAGGAAGTCGTTCACGGAACGTGCCACCCCCGCGTGCTGCTCTCCCATCGCCATGAGGTTCACGTCGTTGTCGACCATGACCGGGCAGCCGAGTTCCTGGCTGAGCGCCTCCCGCACGGGGAAGCCGTCCCAGCCCGGCATGATCGGCGGAGAAACCGGGACGCCCTCCGGGAAGCGGACCGGTCCCGGCACGCCGATGCCGGCGCCGTCGAAGCCCTCCGCGAGCCCGGACTCCTTCAACTTCGCGGCCAAGGAGAGGACTTGCTCGAAGACCGCGACCGGTCCCTCGCGCACGTCCATGGGCTGGTTGAGGTGGCCCAGCACCTCCAGTTCCGCGTTGGTGACGGCGACGTCGATCGAGGTCGCGCCGATGTCGACGCCGAGGAAGCGCAGGCTGGGTGCGAGGCGGATGTTGTGGGACCGGCGGCCGCCGCGCGAGGCGGCGAACCCGTCGGCGACGACCAGCCCCGTCTCCAGGAGCCGGTCCACCTCCACGGCCAGCTTGGACCGGGACAGGTCGACCTGTTCCCCCAGGTGCGCCCGGGAGTCGGGACCCCCGTCGCGCAACAGCTTGAGCAGTCGGGCCTGATGACCGTTCGCGGGACGTGCCGTCATGCGTCTCACGTGTCCCTCCCCGCCTCGGTCAGGCCGTTCGTGGCGTGCTTTCGAGGGGAACGTAGCAGCGGCTGCCGAGGCTGGGAAGAAGTCGCACAGGAATCTCGCCGACTTTCTCCACTCAGAGGACAAAGTGCGGAGCTCGCCGAACTCGACGGCACAGCACCGGCCAGGGGCAAGGCCGCGGCCACGACCGTCACACGGCCGTTCGCCGCGAGAATGGTGACGGGTGCGGCCCGGGGCGGTGAATGGGCCCTGCCCCGTGCGACAGAGGCAGGCCGGTGCCCCGGTTGGCGCGGGCGATGATCTCCGCGGAGATGGAGATCGCCGTCTCCTCGGGTGTGCGTGCGCCGAGGTCGAGGCCGATCGGGGAGTGCAGACGGGCGAGCCTGCCCTCCGGTACGCCCGCGTGCCGCAGCAGGTCCAGGCGGCCGGCGTGGGTGCGGCGGGAGCCCATCGCGCCGACGTAGCCGACCGGCAGATCCAGAGCCAGGCGGAGCAGCGGAATGTCGAACTTGGCGTCGTGGGTCAGGACGCAGACGGCGGTGCGGGCGTCCACGTCGGTGTGTTCCAGGTAGCGGTGCGGCCAGTCGACGACGACCTCGTCGGCGTAGGGAAGACGAGCCGGGGTGGCGAAGACGGGCCGTGCGTCGCACACCGTGACGCGATAGCCGAGGAGGTTTCCCGCCCGGCTCAGCGCGACGGCGAAGTCCACGGCCCCGAAGATCAGCATGCGCGGGCGGGGCGCGTTGGCGTGGACGAGGACGGACAGCCGCTCGGGGCAGGTGTCGGCGTCACCGCCGAGCTCGATACGGCCGGTGCGGCCCGCCCGCAGAAGTGTGTGGGCCTGTGCCGCCACCGCCCGTTCCACCTGCTCGCTGCCCAGGCTTCCGTCACATGCCCCGGCGTCGCCGAACACGCAAAGGGTGCGCCCGAGGAGTTCTTCCGGACCGTCCACGATCTGGGCCACGGCCGCGGGACGGCCCTGGGCCACCGCTTCGAGGGCGGCGGCCAGGTGGGGCCGGTCCGCCGGCTCCACGCGCTGCACCAGTACGTCGATCTCGCCGCCGCACGTGAGGCCGACGGCGAAAGCGTCGTCGTCGGAGTAACCGAACCGGGCCCGTGACGGGGCGCCGCCGTCTTCCAGCACCTGCCGGCACAACTCGTAGACCGCCCCTTCCACACAGCCGCCGGAGACGCTGCCCACCACAGTGCCGTCGGCGTCGACGGCGAGTGCGGTGCCGGGTGGCAGGGGCGCGCTGCCGCTGACCTGGACGACCGTCGCGAGGGCGAAGGGGCGCGCCGCGCGGCACCAGTCGTACAGCGTGTCCGCGATGTTCAGCATGGAGGGTCTCCCGTGGCGGGCGTCTACAGCTTGGGCGGGCCGCCGCCGCGCCCGCGGGGGATCGGGTCACGGCGACGGCCCTGGTGTCCGGCAACGGTGCGTGGCCGGTCGCCGGACAGTCGTGGGCGAGCACCCCGGGCGGCCGTCTCGCCATGAGACCGGCCGCCCGGAGTCTCGTATCGGTGCCTCGGCTCAGAGCAACGCCTCGGCGGTGATGGGCAGTTCGCGGACACGGCGGCCGGTGGCGTGGAAGACCGCGTTGGCGATGGCGGGTGCCACACCCACGTGGACGACCTCTCCGAGGCCCTTGACGCCGATGGGGTCGGCCTCGGGGTCCTCGCCGTCGAGGTAGATCGCCTTCAGATCGGGGACGTCGGCGTTGACGGGGACGAGGTAGTCGGCGAGGTCGGCGTTGACGATCCGGCCGTCGCGGTGATCGGTGACCGTGTGCTCAAGCAGGGCCGTGCCGATGCCGCCCACCATGCCGCCGAGCGCCTGGCTGTCGGCGAGTTTGGGACTGATGATCCGGCCCGCGTCGTACACACCGAGCAGGCGCCGGACCCGTACGAGCCCGAGTCGGGCGTCGACGGCGACCTCGGCGAACGTCGCGTTGTAGGCGAACATGGAGAAGCGCGCCTCGGCGGGCGTGTAGGACCCAAGGGTCTCCAGGTGACTCCGGTTGTTGCGGGACAGGAGCTGCCGGTACGTCTCTCCGCGCGCCGGGTCGTCCTTCACGTGCAGTCGACCGCTTCGTACGACGATGGTGTCGGCGTCGGCTCCGTACAGCGGCGAGTCCTCGTCCTCGACAGCCAACTCGATGGCCTGCTCGCGCAGTTGGTCGCAGCCCAGCTGGACGGCCGAGCCGACGCTGGCCATGGTCATGGAGCCGCCGTGCGCGGGGTCGGCGGCATGAGGGAGTCGCCGAGCCGGAAGGTCACGGTGCGCATGGTCAGGCCGAGGGCGTCCGCGGCGACCTGGGTCTGGGAGGTGTACGTGCCAGGGCCCATGTCGCTGGACGCCGCCTCGACCAGCGCCGTACCGTCGGCGTCCAGCCTCACCCGGGCCTGGGCCGCGACCCGCACGGTGTCGTAGACCCCCGCCGCCATGCCCATGCCGATCAGCCAGTCCCCTTCGCGGGTGGAGCGCGGCTCGGGATCGCGCCGGTCCCAGCCGAACTCCCGGGCCCCGGTGGTGTAGCACTCGCGCAGCCGCCGGGTGGAGAACGGCAGCCCGCTGGACTGGTCGTCGTCGGGTTCGTTGCGTCGGCGCAGCTCGATCGGGTCCACGCCGAGCTCGTGGGCGAGTTCGTCCATCGCCGACTCGATGACGAAGGAGGCGGTGGCGTAGCCGGGGCCGCGCATGTAGAGCGGGGTGTGCACGTCCAACGGCACTGTGCTGTAGGCCTGTTGGACGTTGGGCATGCTGTAGAGCATTTGCCCCGGCACCAGCACGGCCTCCGTGAACGTCTCGTACGACGACGTCTCGGCACGCACGTCGTGCGTCATCGCGGTCAGCCGGCCGCGCCGGTCGCTGCCCAGGCGCACCTTGTACTCGTACGCGGGCCGATAGCCCGTGCCGAAGTACAACTGGCGTCGGGTGAGGACGAGTTTGACCGGCCGGCCCGTCTCTCGTGCGGCCAGGGCGGCGATCGTGGTGTGCGGCCAGGTCCGCAGAGCACTGCCGAAGCCGCCGCCCACGAACGGTGAGATGACGCGTACCGACTCCAGCGGGATTCCGAACACGGCCGCGAGTTCCGTCTGGGTGCCGCCGACGACCCACTGGGTCTTGTCCCACACCGTGAGCTTGTCGCCCTGCCAGCGGGCGATGGTGGCGTGCGGCTCCATCGGGTTGTGGTTGTTGCGGGCGGCCCGGTACGTCATCTCCAGCCGTACGGCGGCGGATTGGAGAGCCTTGTCCGCGTCGCCGCGCGCGTACGTCGTCGGCTTGTCGGCCTGCGCGTCCGTCAGGTCGGTGGAGGGTTTCTCCGCGTCGTAGGAGACGTTCACCAGGCTCGCGGCGTGCTGCGCGCCCTCCAGGGTGGTGGCCACGACGACAGCGACCGGCTGGCCGTGGAAGAGGACCTTGTCGTCCTGGAAGACACGAAGTCGTCTGCCCGGTGGGTTGTTGGAGCCGGCGTTGTCGCGGTACGCCAGCTCGGGCGCGTCGAGGTGGCTGATCACCTTCAGGACGCCCGGCTGGGCGAGTGCGGCGCGGGCGTCGATGCCGGTGATCCGGCCGCGGCCGACACTACTGTCGACAATGACCGCATGAACCGCTCCCTCGATGTTGTGCTCGGCGGCGAAGGTCGCCCTGCCCGTCACCTTCAGCCGCCCGTCCACCCGGGACAGCGGCGCGCCGACGGCTGCCTGCGGCTGCGGGCTCACTGGGTACCTCCTACGATGCGCAGCTGGCGTTCGACAGTGCGTTTCAGCAACTCGGCCTTGAAGCCGTTGTGTTCCAGCGGGCGGGCCCCGTCGGCGGCACGCTCGGCCGCCGCGGTCCACAGGGCCTCGGAGGGCCGCTCACCGATGAGGTGGCTCTCGACGGCGGGCAGCTTCCACGGCACGGTGCCCACGCCTCCGGCGGCGATCTTCGCCTCGCGGATGACTCCGCCGCGGATGTGCAGGGCGACGGCGGCCGAGGTCAGCGCGAACTCGTACGACTGCCGGTCACGCACCTTCAGGTAGCCGGACCTCAGCGGGCGCGGATGGGCGGGGATCTCTACGGCGGTGATCAACTCGCCTGGCCGGAGGGCCTGTTCACGGCTGGGGGTACTGCCCGGCCGCAGCAGGAAGTCGGCGAAGGGGATGCTGCGCTCGCCGTCCGGACCGAGCAGGTGCACACTCGCTTCCAGCGCGGCGAAGGCGACGGCCACGTCGGAGGGGTGCGTGGCCACGCAGGACTCGGTGGTGCCGAGGATCGCGTGGGTGCGGTTGAAGCCGTTCCGCGCCGCGCAACCGGAGCCGGGCTCACGCTTGTTGCAGGCGGCGGTCACGTCACGGAAGTAGGTGCAGCGGGTGCGCTGCATGATGTTGCCGCCGATGGTCGCCATGTTCCGCAGCTGGGCCGACGCGCTCAGCTCCAGCGCCTGGGAGATCACCGGGTAGAGGGTGCGCACCTTCGGGTGTGCGGCGGCCTCGGCCATCCGGACCAGGGCGCCGATGCGCAGGCCGCCGCGTTCGGTGACGGTGACCTCGCGCAGCGGCAGGGCGCTGATGTCGACGAGGGCTTCCGGTCGTTCGACGGTCTCCCGCATCAGGTCGACGAGCGTGGTGCCGCCGGCGATGTAACGCCCGCCGTGACGACCGGCGTTGAGGGCCTCGCGGGTGTCGGACGGCTTCGTGTACGAGAAGGGGTACACAGCGCTCACTTCCCGTTCGCGGTCTGCTCGACGGCCTTGACGATCTTGACGTAGCAACCACAGCGGCAGATGTTGCCGCTCATCCACTCCCGGATCTCCTCCGCGGAGCCGGTGTGGCCCTCCTGGATGCAGCCGACGCCGGACATGATCTGGCCCGGTGTGCAGTAGCCGCACTGGAAGGCGTCCTGCTCGATGAACGCCTGCTGCAACGGGTGCAGTTGGCCGTCGTTCGGGGCGAGGCCCTCGACGGTGGTGACCTCGGCGCCCTCCAGCCGTACCGCCAGCGTCAGGCAGGAGTTGACCCGGCGGCCGTCGACCAGGACCGTGCAGGCGCCGCAGGCCCCGGCGTTGCAGCCCTTCTTGCTGCCGGGCAACCCGAGATGCTCGCGCAGCAGGTCGAGGAGCGAGGTGCGGTTGTCGATCGTGACGGTGTGCCGCTGCCCGTTGACGGTCAGGGAAACGCTGCCGCTGGGCGGCGGCTCCGCGGCGGCTGCTTCCTCCGCTCCGAACGGTCCCGCGGTCAGCCCGCCCGCGACAACCGCACCGCCGACCGCGGTGGTCGTCGCGATGAAGGTGCGCCGGGACGGCGTCGGACGGGACTCGTCGGTTGGAGGTACGGCCGAGTCCGTGAGTTCAGTGGACATGCGTATGCCTTCGGTGGGCGGAAGGTGGGGGTCGCCCGCTCGCCTGTGTGCTGGGCGGCGTGGGCCCGCGTCGTCGTCAACCGGTGAACATCCTGGCCGGACGCGTCAGTCGGCGGGGTCGGACGCGGTCTGCTGGGGCTGGGGCGTGGAGGCCCAGGAGGAGAGGAAGCGCAGGCCGTCGTAGGAGGAGGTGCCCGGCTCCGCGGTCCAGATGATCAGTTGCTGGTCGGGGTCGGTGCTGCAGGTGAGGGTGTCCCATTCGAGACGGAGTTCGCCCGCCACCGGGTGGCTGATCGTCTTCGTGCCCACGGTCAGCGCGGAGACGTGGTGAGCGCCCCACCACTGGCGGAAGTGATCGTTCTGTATCGACAGTTCGCCGACCAGCGCGGTCAGCCTCGGATCGTCGGGGTACTTGGCGGCTTCGTTGCGCAACTGGGCGACGCAGCCGCGGCCGACGTTCTCCCAGTCCGGGTACAGCGCCTTGACGGCAGGGTCGGTGAAGAGCAGCCGAATATAGTTGCGCTTCTTCTCCGGGACTTTCGCGAAATCCGTGACCAGAGCGGCGGCCGTGGGATTCCACGCCAGAATATCCATACGGCGACCCAGAACCATCGCGGGTGTCGCCGTGAGGTCGTTCATCAGCCGTTGAAGCTGCGGCTGGACTTTCTGCACGCCACGTCGGCGCGGCCGGCCGGTACCTTTTCCTGCCAGCTCGAACATATAGTCCCGCTGGTCATTGCCGAGGTGCAGGGCGCGGGCAATGGCGGACAGTACGGGCGCGGACGCCGGGATGCGGCCCTGCTCCACGCGGGTGTAGTAGTCGGTGCTGATCGAGGCGAGCAGGGCCACCTCCTCCCGGCGGAGTCCGGCCACGCGCCGCGGTCCGCCCGTCTCGGGCAGGCCGGCCGTACGGGGGCTGAGCTCGGCACGCCGGGCCTTGAGGAATTCCCCCAGTTCGTTGAGATGGGCGTCACTGGTCATGCCCCTCAGTGTCGCATCGTTCGCCGTCCCGTTGGGAGGGAGAGTTTTGTCCCAGGATAGTTCTGACCCAGGAGAAATCCCTCCCATTTTCACGCGCGTGAGCTGATGGCATTGTCGATGTGGTGGCCGTGCGGCCCTCCGTAATTCCACCTAGGAAAGAGACCTTCACACCATGTCATCCCCGACCAATGAAAGGTCCGGCAAGCTCCCCCTCGTCGTATGGGTGATGTCCGCCGGAACGTTCCTGATGGGCACCACCGAGTTCGTCATCGCGGGTCTGCTGCCCGAGATGGCCGGCGACCTCGGGGTCAGCGTCGCCCGGACCGGTCTGCTGATCACGGCGTTCGCGGTCGGCATGATCGTCGGCGCCCCGCTGATGGCCATCGCGACGCTCCGCCTCCCCCAGCGGTCCACGCTGGTCATGGCCCTGGCGATCTTCTCCGTCGGCCATGTGATCGCCGCGCTCAGCTCCTCCTTCACGATCCTCCTCGCCGCCCGGGTGGTGACCGCCCTGGCCACCGGAGCCTTCTGGTCCGTCGGCGCGGTCGTGGCCACCACAGCCGCGGGCCCCGCCGCCGGCTCACGCGCCCTGGGCGTGATGAACGGCGGCATGACCATCGCCAACGTGATCGGCGTGCCGCTCGGCGCCTGGGCCGGACAGTTCATCGGCTGGCGCGGCCCCTTCTGGGTGCTGGCCGTCCTGTCGGCCGCCGCCGTACCGGCCGTCCTCCGGCTCATGCCCGCCGTGGAACGGCATGAAGTGCCCTCGATCCGGGCCGAGTTCGCCGCACTGCGCCAGGGCCGGATCTGGCTGGCGCTGAGTGCCGCCGCTCTGATCATGGGCGGTCTGATGGCCACCTACAGCTACATCTCGCCGCTGCTGACCGACCGTGCCGGTATCCCCTCGGGCGCCGTGGCGCTGGTCCTGGTCGGGTTCGGTGTGGGTGCCCTGTTGGGCACCACGACCGGTGGACGCTTCGGCGACCGCAGGCCCTCGGCGACCACCCTCACGGGCGCCGCCCTGACCGCGCTGGTCCTGCTCCTGCTGGTTCCGCTGTCCACCAGCGCCGTGGCGACCGTCATCCTGGTGGTCCTCATGGGCCTGACCGGCTTCACCGTGGTCCCCGTGGTCACCGCTCTGGCCGTACGCTTCGGCGGTTCCGCTCCCACGCTCGCCGCCGCGCTGACCGTGTCGGCCTTCAACACCGGTACGGCCGTGGGCTCATGGGCGGCGGGCATCTCGCTGGACTCGTCGCTCGGCCGGACCGGGCCGGCCCTGGTCGGCGCGGTGGTGGCGACCCTCACCCTGGTGCCGCTGACCGTCCTCGCCCTGCGGCGCACCCCGCGTACTCAGGAGTCCCGGCTCGTGCACCAGGGAACCGACCAGGAGGAAGGGACCGCCGACGACGCGGATACCCGTCGCGCGATGGTGTGAGCCCGTCTCCGGCAGACGTCCCGAATCGCCGCGTGGGCGGTGAGCCGGGGCCAGGTCAGCTGACCGCGTCGGCCCCGGCCTGCCCGATGTGGGTGGCCGCCCAGGAGGCAAGGAAGCGCAGACCGTCGTAGGAGGGCGTGCCCGGTTCGGCGGTCCAGACGAGGAGTTCCTGTTCGGAGTCCGTGCTGCAGGTGAGGGTGGCCCAGTCGAGGACGAGTTCACCGACGACCGGGTGGTGGAACACCTTGGTTCCCAGGGAGCGGGAGGCCACGTGGTGGCCTCCCCACCACTCCCGGAAGTTCGCGTCCTGCACCGACAACTCGCCGACAAGAGTCGCCAAGCGCGGGTCGTCGGGATATTGGGCAGCTTGCATGCGCAGGTGGGAGACGCACATACGGGCGTTGCTCTCCCAGTCCGCATACAGTGCTCGCACCTCAGGATCGGTAAAGAGCACCCGGACGTAGTTTCGCTGTTTCCCCGGAATCTTCGAGAAATCGGTCATCAATGCGGCAGCCAGTGGATTCCACGCCAGTACGTCCATTCGGCGGCCCGTGACCATACCGGGAGTAGCGGTGAGATCGTCGAGCAGCCGCTGCAACTGCGGCTGCACTTTCTGCACGGTGCGCCGCCTCGGCCCGCCGACTTCCTTTCCCGCCAGCCCGAACAGGTAGTCCCGCTGGTCGTCCTCCAGATGCAGTACGCGGGCAAGAGAGGCCAGCACGGACGCGGACGGCTGGATACGTCCCTGCTCCATACGCGTGTAGTAGTCCGTACTGATGGCCGTGAGCAGGGCCACCTCCTCGCGGCGAAGCCCGGCCACGCGCCGCCGCCCACCGGCGTCGGGCAGCCCGACCTCGCGGGGGCTGAGCTCGGAACGGCGGGCCTTGAGGAACTCACCCAGCTCATTGAGATGCGCGGCACTGGTCATGGCGACCAGTCTGGCACCCTCCGCAAGTCGGGTGGGGGGGAGAGTTTCCTCCCTGGATACTCCTCTCCCGGGATGGAATTCTCCCCTTTGCGGGCTCGCGTGAAGATGCAAAAGTCGAAGACGTAGCCGGGAGAAGCCGGCCAGAGAAATCGATCGGCCCGGCCCGGCAGACCCGATCGGTCTCGCCGACAGCCGCCGAAGCCCTGGCCTCCTCCGGCGACATCACGCGTCATCACCCCACACAACTGGGTGCCGATTCCGGCACTCGGAAGGAAATCCCTCATGAGCAAGGTCATTTTCGTCACCGGTGCCGGACGCGGTCTGGGCGCGGACATCGCCCGTGAGGCTCTCGCCGCCGGTCACCAGGTCGTCGCCACCGGCCGCCGTCCCGAGGACGTGGAGAACGCTCTGGGCGGACCGCAGGACAACCTGCTGGTCACCGGGCTGGACATCACCAGCCTGGAGGACGCGCGGGCAGCCGCGCAGCAAGCCGTCGACCGCTTCGGCCGTATCGACGTCCTGGTCAACAACGCCGGGAGCTTCCTCGCCGGCTACTTCGAGGAGATCTCGCCCGCGCAACTGCGCGGGCAGATCGAGACCAACTTCTTCGGCCCGCTGAACGTGACCCGTGCCGTCCTTCCCGTCATGCGTGGGCAGCGAGCCGGTCACGTCATCACGGTCTCCTCGTCCGCCGGGGTGGTCGGCGGAGAGTTCGGCGGCGCGTATGCCGCCTCCAAGTTCGCGGTGGAGGGCTGGATGGAGTCGCTGCGCCACGACGTGGCCCCCTACGACATCCGCACCACGATCGTGGAACCCGGCATGTTCCGCACGGAGTTGCTCGGGGACGCCTCCACCGCCTGGGCGGAGCTGTCCATCGACGACTACGCCCCGCGGACCGCCCCCACGGTCGAAGCCTGGAAGAGCATGAACGGCCGGCAGGCAGGCGACCCCGCCAAGCTCGCCCAGGTGCTGGTGGCCGTCGCGGGCCAGGACGAGCCGCCGCTGCGTCTCATCGCCGGCACGGACGCCCTCGACGCCGTCGAGGCCAAGGCGCACGAACTGCTGGCGCAGGCGAAGGCCTCCCGCGAGATCGGCGACCTGGCACACGCCGACACCGCCGCCTGAATCTCCCGTAGCAAACCCCTACGGCGTTGCCGCGCGGGCGCAAGGCCATCCGTGTGGGACCGCCCGCGTGTGCGCACCGGATCGCCCGCTGACCAGCCGATCATCACCATCACCACACCCACGAGGCGGGCCCGCCCGCCCCACCACACAGCAAGGAACAGTCATGCGTGGAGCCGTCATTCATGCCCCCGGAGACGTGCGCTTCGAGGAGCTCGCCGACCCGGAGATCGTCAACCCGACCGACACGATCATCCGTACCGTCGCCACCTGCGTGTGCGGCTCGGACCTCTGGGACTTCCGCGGCATCAACCCGGTCACCGAACCCCACCCGATGGGCCACGAGTACGTCGGCATCGTCGAGGAGGTCGGCGGCGACGTCACCTCCGTCAAGCCGGGCCAGTTCGTCATCGGGTCGTTCGCGACCTCGGACAACACCTGCCCCAACTGCCGTAACGGCTACCAGTCCTCCTGCCTGCACCGCGAGTTCATGAGCACCTGCCAGGCCGAGTACGTCCGCATCCCGAACGCCGAGGGCACCCTGGTCGCCACCGCCGGCCAGCCGGACGAGGCACTGATCCCCAGCTTGCTGGCGCTCTCCGACGTGATGGGCACCGGCTGGTACGCCGCCGTGGCCGCCGAGGTCAAGCCCGGCTCCACCGCGGTCGTCGTCGGTGACGGCGCGGTCGGCCTGTCCGGCGTGATCGCCGCCAAGGAGCTGGGCGCCGAGCGCATCATCGCCATGAGCCGCCACGCGTCCCGCCAGAAGCTCGCGACCGAGTTCGGCGCCACCGACATCGTCACCGAGCGCGGCGACGAGGGCATCGCCCGCGTCAAGGAGTTGACCGGTGGTATCGGCGCCGACTCGGTTCTCGAATGCGTGGGCACCCAGGAGTCCATGCTCCAGGCGCTGCGCTCCGCCCGCCCGGGCGGCAACGTCGGTTTCGTCGGCGTCCCGCACGACGTGGAGATCAACGGCGAGGAACTGTTCTACTCCCACGTCGGCCTGCGCGGCGGCCCGGCCCCTGTACGCCGGTTCCTGCCCGACCTGATCGAGCGGGTCCTGGACGGCCGCATCAACCCGGGCAAGGTCTTCGACCTGACCCTCCCCCTCGACCAGGTCGCCGAGGGCTACAAGGCCATGGACGAGCGCCGCGCCATCAAGGCACTGCTGCGCCCCTGACACACGAGCCCTCGGGCTGGCACCCGGCGGCCCGCCGGGCCCCTGCCCACCCCAGCGCACCTCGGCCACCAACCGGCTGACCGCAGCGCCTTTTGCCGCGATGAGCCTTCAACGACGGGAACCACCCACACCATGAATCCGACCTACGACTTCACCAGCCAGGTCGCGCTCGTCACCGGCGCGGCATCCGGCATGGGGCTCGTGACGGCCCACGCCTTCGCCGAGGCCAGCGCGGCGGTCGTCCTGGCGGACGTCGACAAGGACGCCGTGGAAGCTGCGGCCGAGGAGCTGACCGCGGCCGGGCACCAGGCGATCGGTGTCGCCTGCGACGTCACGGACGAGAGCCAGGCGGCCGCGGTGGTCGAACGTGCGGTCACGACGTTCGGCCGCCTGGACATGGCGTTCAACAACGCCGGTATCCAGGTGCCGCCGAGCGACGCCGCCGACGAGACGGCCGAGAACTTCGACCGTGTCAACGCGGTCAACCTGCGCGGCGTCTGGGCCGCCCAGAAGCACGAGCTGCGCCAGATGCGGACGCAGGGCAGCGGCGCGATCGTCAACTGCTCCTCGCTGGGCGGCCTCGTGGGCCTGCCGGAACGCGCGGCCTACCACGCGTCCAAGCACGGCGTGATCGGCCTGACCAAGAGCGCCGCGGTCGAGTACGCCCCCAAGGGCATCCGCATCAACGCCATCTGCCCCGGAGTGATCAACACGCCCATGGTCGCGGACATGCTCGAAGGCCAGGCCGAAGCCATGGCCGAGATCATGAGGGACCAGCCCATCGGACGGCTGGGACGCGCGGACGAGATCGCCGCGGCCGTTCTCTGGCTGTGCAGCCCCGGCGCGAGCTTCGTGGTCGGCGTCGCGCTGCCTGTCGACGGCGGCTTCACCACGCACTGACCGTCCGCCGTTCCGGGTTCCGGGTTTGGTGTCGGTCCGCCACGGCAACTCTCCTTCTCTCTCCGCCTCTGCATTCCAGGAGTTCACCCACGATGTCCGCCCCGCGCGCCGCGTTCCGGCTCACGGCTGTCGAAGCCGACGAACGGCGCGGCTCCGCCTCCGCCGCGCTCACGGCTGCCGTGCTCGGCTTCTTCGTCATCACGCTCGACGCGCTGGTGGTGAACGTCGCCCTGCCAGACGTCCGGGACGACCTCGGCGGAGGGATGACGGGCCTGCAGTGGGTGGTCGACGGCTACACGCTCATGTTCGCCGCGCTGCTGTTGTCCGCCGGATCCTTCAGCGACCGCATGGGCGCCCATCGCGCCTTCGGTACCGGCCTGACCGTTTTCATCGCTGCCTCGGCCGCCTGTGGCCTGGCACCGAACCTGGCCGTACTGGTCGCCGCTCGCCTGGTGCAGGGCGCGGGCGCCGCGATGATGATGCCGTCCTCGCTGACGCTGATCCGCGAGGCCTACCCCGATCCGGTCGAGCGCGGCCGGGCGATCGCCTGGTGGACCATCAGCGGCTCGGTGGCCGCCGCGGCCGGACCGGTCGCGGGTGGCGCTCTGAGCCTGGCCAGCTGGCGGATGATCTTCTTCATCAACCTGCCGGTCGGCGTGGTGGCACTGTTCCTGCTGGCCCGTGCGGCACGCTCACCGCGCCGCGAGGTGCCGTTCGACCGAACGGGCCAGATCGCCGCGGTGGTCGCGATGGGCGGGCTCACGTTCGGCGTGATCGAGGCCGGCGCCGACGGATTCGGCGTACCGAAGGTACTCATGGCCCTCGCGGTCGGGGTTCTGGCCCTGGCCGTCTTCGTCACGGCCCAGGCACGTGGCAAGCACCCGATGGTGCCGCCGGACCTGTTCCGCTCCCGGACCATGCTGATCGCCTCGGGCAGCGGCTTCGCGTTCATGGCCGGACTGACCGGCACGGTCTTCGTCTTCAGCCTCTACCTCCAGCAGGAGCGGGGCCTGTCCTCACTCGCCACCGGCCTGGTCTTCCTGCCGATGACCGCCCTGTCGGCCTTCCTGGGCGTGCCGACCGCCCGGCTCACCGAGAGGTTCGGCCCGCGGGTACCGATCGTCGGCGGCCTGTTCCTGATGGGCGTGAGCCTGACGGTGCTCGCCACCCTCCCCGCCTCCGCCCCGGCCTGGCTGCCGGCGACCGTGATGATCCCGGTCGGAATATGCGGCCCCCTGGCCATGCAGCCGACCACCGCGCTGCTCCTGGACAGCGTCCCCGCCCACCGTTCGGGCGTGGCCAGTGGCGTGTTCAACACCAGCCGCCAGATCGGCGGCGCCCTCGCCGTGGCCGTCTTCGGCGCCCTGCTCACCCACCACACGCAGCTCCTGCACGGCCTGCGCGAAAGCCTGATGATCGCCGCGGTGGTGGTCTTCTGCGCGACCGCCGCCAACCTCCTGCTTGAGCCCCCTCCACAGCCGAGGTGACGAGACAACCCACCCCGCACAACCCGCCCCACGCATCACTCTCGCCATAAAGGAGACGAACGGATGACGAAGTGGACGACTGACGAACTCAGCAGGATCGAAGCCGCGGACGAGTTGGAAGTGGCACCCCTGCGCCACGACGGCACGCTGCACAGACCGGTACCGATCTGGGTGGTCCGCGACGGCGACGACCTCTACGTCCGCTCCTACCGGGGCACCGAGGGTTCCTGGTACCGCACCGCCCGGACGAACGGCACGGGCCACATCCGTTCCGGCGGCGTCGACAAGGACATCACCTTCGTCGCGGAGACCGACTCCGGCGTCAACGACCGGGTCGACTCCGCGTACCGCACCAAGTACAGCCGCTACGGCGGAAGTTACGTGGAGGCCATGATGGCCTCCGGCACCCGGGCCACCACCCTCAAACTCCTGCCAGGCTGACCACGCCCCTGGCGCCGCCGGGCCGACCACAAGCCCAACCTCTACCCGCGAACCGGAAACAGGAGCCACTCATGACCACCATCGCCATCATCGGAGCCGGCCCCGGCCTCGGTGCCGCCGTCGCCCGGCAGTTCGGCCACGAGGGCTACGACGTCGCCCTCATCTCCCGCAGCCAGGACAACGCCGACGCCCTCGCCGACACCCTCACGAGCGAGGACATCAATGCCCGCGGTTTCGCCGCCGACGTACGTGACCCGAAGGCCCTCACCGCCGCCCTGGACGCGGCGACCGCGACCCTTGGCCCCATCGAGGTCCTGCAGTACAGCCCGGTCCCGCACCGGGACTTCATGCGCCCGGTGCTGGAGACCACGTCCGCCGACCTCACCGGCCCACTGGAGTTCTCGCTCCACGGACCTGTGACCGCCGTACGACACCTGCTGCCCGGCATGCGCGAACTCGGCCGCGGCACCATCCTCTTCGTCAACGGCGGCACCGCCGTCGTCCCCCGCGCCGCCCTCGCCGGCACGTCGATCGCCTTCGCCGCCGAGAGCGCGTACGCCCGACTGCTGCACGACGCCCTCGCCGACGAGAACATCCACGCGACGCAGCTCATCATCCCCGGCGCGATCACCCCCGGAGACCCGAAGAGCGACCCGGCCGTGCTCGCGCGAACCCTGTGGGCCATGCACCAGGACCGCAAGGAATTCCGGCACTTCGCCGACTCGCTCGACAAATGATCGGTAGCCCCGACATCGGCGCCGTCTTCGCGGGAGCGGCGGTCCAGGCCGTTGCTGCCGTGGGTCCGGCTCGATCACAGGGTTCACGGTCGTTGCGCTGGCTGAAGATCAGCGTGGTGCTCAGGCCCAGTCGCGGGTTCCCGCGGGCTCCGAGGCGCCGGAGTCCGCGGTCCGCATCGATCCGTGTCTTGACGTCGGCAGAGGAGCCGCTGCAGCGGACCACGCGGCAGGAACACCACATCATGGAGGGCATCACCGGCCTGCCTCCCCCAGAGCGGCACCTGGCGACGCTTCCGAGTAGGACCCGACGGCCAGGCTCAAGACCTCGACGGACTGGCGGCAGACTGGCCGCCAGCAGCAATCCCCGGGCCCGGTAAGGCCTGCGCGTGCCGGAGGTGCTCCTTGCTCTCGTCACGGACGACGCTCCGCATGGGCGGACGCGGAACTGGGGCGCTGCCGTCCGGGCGCCTGTCCAGCGGCTTGCGAACGGACTGACTTCCTTGCACGGCCGGACATAGGGCAGCCGGACGGTCGGCACGGGGCCCCGGCTTGGTCCAGCCGGGTGAGCGAGTCCCCGTCGACACCATTGAGCGGTGTGCATCGTGAAGTCGCAGGTCACGGGTCTGGCGTGAAGGGCGAGTCGGGCACTCGTACCGGTCGCGGCCGATGACCACGGCGTAGATTACCGGGCAGGCCCGGCTCCGGCGGGATGCCGGGGTCGGCTGCGCCCACGACCGGCCCCCGCCTACGATCCGTCAGCAGGCCGGCACACCGTGAGAACGCGGGAGGACGCGCCAGGACCACCCGATGCGGCAGATCGCCCAACGCATCGAGAGCCTCCAGACCGAGCACGGCCGGGCCGATACCGAGCAGCGGCCGAGAGGATACTCAGTGCCCTGGCGGGGGCCTCAGTCGCTCTGGGCGACCGGCTCGGGACCGGCGTCGAGCGCATCGACTTCGAGCATCGGCTCGCCCATCGCGTACAAGGTGGCGAAGAGGTCGTCGACGGCGCGGGGCAGCGTGGCGATCCCGGGATCCGTCGGCGGATCGGCCCTCCGCCGAGCGGGACGGGTCCCATCTGCCGTCCGGCAGGGCGGGCCCGCCCGGAGGAGGTCGGCGAGCTGATGCCGTTCCCGGCGCCGGGCGCCGTATGTCACGGGCGGCGGAGTTCACCGTGGATGGCGGGTCGACGACAGGGTGATCGCCTTGTGGATCAGTGGCGGTCGGTGAAGTACACCGAGCGCAGCTTGAGGCGGTCCGTGGCGGGATGTCCGTGGGGGCGCAGCGTCCAGGAGTCGCCGGTGCAGCCGTCCTCGGTGAACACCATGGCCCAGGTGTCGGTGTCGTTGTGCGGCGCGAACGCGGGCTCGGAGGCGTCCGGGTCCGCGACCTCGGGGAGTGTGATGCAGGCGGGGCTGTCAGGGTCGTGGAGGGTGACCGACTGGGGCGAGCCGTCGAGGCCCACGATCTTGTAGGAGAAGTCGCCGGTGGCGGCGCTCGCGGAGGCCGACAGGGTGACAACGAGGGCGAGTGCGCCGAGGGTCGCGGTGATCGTGTGGCGAAGGTGCATGGTGTTCTCTTCCGTTCGGCGCCGGACGTGGGATGTCCAGGTGCCTGGCTGGGAGTTGACGGTTACGGGGGCGCCCTCCCCGGCCGACGGTCCGTGGATGCGCGGTGTCACTCCTTCGAGGCCGCCGTATCGATCTTTCGTAGGCCGTGTGGGTGTTGCCCGATCATCGGTGTAGCGCACCGATGACATCCCGGCTCCATGGTCGAGGCGGTGCACCGGCTTCGACGCGGGGCGACACGGCGTCAGGTGTTGGAGGGCCCGGCCTGTCGCCACGGCGACTGATCCGGACATCGCAGGCTCACCCTCACACCTCACTCATGCCCGCGCCGCAGTTCAAGGACGAAAAGACCGGACGGCCCTGTATGGCGATGCCTCGTGCGGGGTACCCGGGGTCGGACCAGGGTCCGGCCGAGAGAGGGAGAGCACCGTGAGCGTTCACCGTCCGGGGAGTCACGGGGACGGCGAAGGGCGGGAGACCAAGCCCGTGCCGAAGGACATGCCCGACCAGC